>JBEITS010000145.1:0-1516 GCA_040374805.1 Campylobacterota bacterium
ACTCCAAATTAATGGTTCATACAAAAACCAAGAACATCTCATCCAACTGGCCGATTATTTACAAAATGCCTCGCAAGACCTTGCCCAAGAAAAAGCCAACCTGGATGCTCATATTGCCCTGCAAAAACAAGATACAGCTATTAATCCCGGAACATTTTCCGACCTTGCTACAGCTCTGCAAACAGCAACAACAAAACTTGAAAACGCTCAAGCAAAGCATCCCGCTAACACTAAAAAAATTGCCCAGCTTGCTGCAGAACTTGCCAAAGCAGATGAAAATATAACCTATAAAAATGTTTATGAGGCTCGTGTTGTCCTACAAAAAACACTCTGCGACAACCAAGATTTTACCCCCCTAAAAACAGCAATTGCTCAAACAAAAGCAATACTCAACCCCAACGATGAAGAGCTACAAGATGCTGCCATCAAAGCATCAAAAGACCGAAAAAGAGCCGAAATGGCCTTAAAAGAGGCAGAAGAAACGCTCAACGCGCAGTGGAAGATTTTTCAGCAAAAAACTATTGCAACACAAAAGGCTCAATCCAGCCTTCGCCAATAAGCCGCCGCTCACAGGGGCTATGGCGGACAGGGAGCCCTTCCCAACCCTCAAACACCAGGCTTTTGATACATAGCAACGTCGCAAAAGCCTGATAAAACAGCTTTTTAACAGACAAAAACAACATTTTACAGGGAGATATTCAAACTCCCTCATTACTCACCACACAAAACATTCCAGGGCAGCGCAATTGTTGTATCATCCAGCCGATAGCAGCCGATGCCATTGTAAATCACCAGCCCTGTCGCAATCCTAAGATGCGGATACGTTTCACGAAACGCTTTCATGCCACTTAAATCAGACAGCCTCACCGATGAAGCTGCTTTTACTTCAATCGGATACAGCCACCCATCGCGCTCCAAAACAAGATCTACTTCGGCCCCATTATTTGCGCGCCAGTGGTACTGATATGCCGGCGTATCAAGAGAAGTATTGAGTTGGTGGATCATATTGCTAACCCATGTTTCAAATAAAGAACCAAACAGTGGGTGCCCCGAAAGCGCTTCGGGCGACGAAAGCCGTTGAAGATAACACGCAATGCCTGTATCAAAAAAATATCCTTTTGGCTTCTGGCTCAAGCGCTTCAATGTATTTCCCGCAAAAGCCATAGCATCTCGCCAAACATACGTATGACGCATAATTTCCAGCCATTCTTTAGCTTTTTTGTTTTCAAGGCCAATCTCGCGGCCAAGCTGGGAGTAATTTATTTCTTGCGATGACAATGCACTTGCCAAACGCATAAAAGCACCAAAGCCCGAAAAATCTCGCTGGCTACTCAACGTCCGCACATCACGGTCAATATAGGTCTGCGCATAACTCGCCTTGTACCGCTCAATAATGCTTCGATCCCCCAGGAGACTGTCGGGCAAATTACCCCGCCAGAGAGATTCTAAAAGTGTAAATGTGGGGAGCGTGCTCGTGGCGCCAGAAACAAGAGAAGCCGGATCTTTCAAATACCGC
>JBEITS010000126.1:0-2246 GCA_040374805.1 Campylobacterota bacterium
AAAACTTTAAATTACTTAACTTTTATACACTTCTTAGCACCAAGCTAACTCGCTAATATTTTTTTTCATAGTGCGCGCATTTTTCACACAAAAACACTGTTTTTTACAGCGCTTTTTACTTTTTTTGCATTTCTCCAACAGTTTTTTGTTTCTGCACTAACGCCAGCAACCAACACTCAATAATTGAATTTAAGGCAAGACAGAGGTACCATCAATACAATTCGCTACATCCATGAATACTTCATGTAAGATCGGCTAACATTTTTGTGGAATTTATCACTTCATCGCTCATGTCACTCGCTATTGGCCTTTGCATAGGACTTGTCTACATGTTTTTGCAAACGCAAACAACTCAATGGGCACTCTCCAACCAAACCAATCTGCATCCTCGCTTATACCGCTCACTACTTTTTATACGTTTAGGATGTGCAGCATTACTCACAGCTTTCATCGTAAAATCAGCTAACATAAGCACGGTCTGGCTTATCGTTGGATTTTTATCGTGCGTGATAATGAGAACTGCAATGCTTATGAGGCGGACAACATGGAACTAGAAATATTTAACTTTCACTCGTGGACACCTCTTGCAGCTTTCGGCTTCGTTCATACTTTTTGGACACTTTATATCGACACAATTTTATGTTCGTGGCTCGCAATGATTGCCTTGTTTTTTATCTGCAAAGCAATAACGTATGTCCTTAAACATTACCCACAAAGTTTGCCGAGTTTTATTATCAAAAGCATAACGCGTGGCTTTATAGGAGTAGCAGAAGAAACACTCGGAACATTTGATGCATCGTGTTTTTCTTTTGCGATGGGAATGTTTTTATTCGCTTTTTCTTGCACACTTGTAAGCCTTATTCCCGGAGTTGAAGAAGCAACGCACGACGTCAACACAACTTTTGCGCTCTCTTTTGTGAGTTTTCTTTTTGTTCAATTTCAGGGCTTTAAAGCACATGGCTTTTCGCACCTCAAGGAATACACCGAACCCTTTATTTTCATGCTTCCGATGCACATTGTTGGCGACTTAGCAAAAATCACATCGATGTCTTTTAGGCTTTTTGGAAACATTCTTGCGGGTTCGGTGATTTTGCAGCTGATGTTTTTTGCAATGGCAAAATTATCAACCGCCATCTGTTATTACTCACTTGCCGTTGGCGTGCTTTTTGCCGCAATCCATATTTTTACAAAAATCAGCCCCAAATATTCATATCTTCAACGCGTACCTTCGTGGTTTTACGGGGTTTTCTTTTTTCCTGCAGGAATCCAACTTTTTTTCGGCCTCTTTGAAGGGCTCATACAATCTTTCATCGTCGCACTTCTAACACTTACGTACACAGGCCTTTCCATCAACAGCCACAAATCAGATTCTTAAAGGGCGAGCCATGGATTTTCTAATATTTTTCATTCAATTTGGGCACCTCATGGCTGCAGGACTTGCTGTTGTGCTCAGCACACTTGGTGCTGCCCTCGGCCAAGGATACACCTTTGAAGGAGCAGAAAATGCTCTAGCGCGCCAATCAGAAAGCGCAAACGCTCTTAAGCAGCTACAATTTATGGGGCTTTTGCTGATAGAAAGCGGACCTGCACTTGGACTTATTTTTGCTATTATTTTTTTAAAAGATGTAAACCCAGAACGAACACTCGCACAATCAGTTGCCGAAGTTGGTGTTGGGCTAGGTTTTGGGATAAGCGCGCTTGTTTCTGGCATTGCTGCAGGATCTGCCGTCTCTGCGTCTCTTCACGCCATATCCCGCCAACCTTTTGTAGCAAAAAGACTCTATTCTCTTATGTTGCTCATGGAAGCTTTTGCTGAAATTTCGCTAATCTTCAGTTTTATTCTGGGCATTTTCATTCGCATCAAAATAACCTCTGCTCTTTCTATGCCCGAAGCCATTAAGCTTGTCGCCGTTTCGCTCACGCTGAGTCTTGCAACGGTAGGCATAGCTATTGGACAAGCAATGCTTGCGCGAACCAACATCGCAGCCGTTGGACTTAATCAAAACATGTACGGCAAGATTGCTACATTCACCTTTATGACAAGCGCCTTTATTGAAACGCCACTTTTTTTTGCATTCTTTATTGCAATAAAAATGCTCTACACCCCCACAGAGGGAATTAACGAAATTGAAGCGCTAAGTTTTTTTGGAGCTACACTTTCTAGCGGATTAGGATCATTCGGTCCTGCAATTGGGGCCGCCTATATTTCTGGAAAAGGAATTGTCGAAGCAACACTCGACCCATCT
>JBEITS010000105.1:0-3311 GCA_040374805.1 Campylobacterota bacterium
GCTACCCAAAAGGGCAAACGTCTCAAAAAACGCAAGGTGAGAAAGCCTATACGACCGCTCAAGAATAGTTTTATACGTCAAAGATACCTTTTCTACCCAAAAGGAAAAAGCGAGCGCCAGGGCAATACGGTGAACCGTAGAAGAAAATAAAGAAGCATCAAAAAAAACAAAGGCTATTCCGCACAAAAACGGAATAGCCCCTAAAACAAACCGAAGCAAAAAATGAGTTGCGTAGGCGTGGCTAAGAGTTTCATGTTCTGCAGTTAGAATACCTTGCTCCCAACCCCAGTCGGTCACAGCATTAAAAATGTCTAACGAAAAAACACCAACCGCCAAACGCCCAAAATCTGAGGGATCAAGAAGTCGCGCCAGCCAAAATGTAAAAACAACCGAACACGCCATAGAGCCATATTGCCCAGCCAAAAGCGAAACGCCTTTAACAAGGTATTCAGACTCTGAGCGGTGTTCCATCATCGAGCCATAACCCTGTCGTATTGTTTTACAATTTTTTTGCCGTACGCATTCCACGTGTGTTTTTTAATATGTTGCTGCCCAGCAAGACCCATCTTGAACAAATCTTCTTGGTGCGCAAACGCCCAGCCAATCTTTTCTGCCAAAATATCGCTATCACCCGAAGAAACAACCATGCCATGAATGCCATCTTCAAAAAGATCTTGTCCGCCCGTTCTATCAGTGCACAACACAGGAACACCCGCAGCCAAAGCTTCGGCCTGAACCATTGCCATGCCTTCTTGAACCGATGGAAGAACCAACAACGAAGATGAAGCATACCATTCACGCAGTTCAGACTGACGCAAAGGTCCAACATACTTCACAGAAGGCGCCACAGAAAGTTCACCCGGGAAATCTAATTGAGAACCAACAATCACAAGCTCTGCAAGGTGTTCGGGCAAATCAAGCTTTTTCCACGCCTCAAGCAAGTATCCAATACCCTTTTGCAAAGAAATCATCCCCACAAAAAGAACTTGGAATTTTTTTGGCTGCTCCATGCGAGAAACATAAAATGTTTCGTAATCAACTCCGTAGGGAGTTACAAGGATCTTGGGAGACGGAATACCAAAATCTACAAAACTTTGTTTTGCGTGGTATGACGGAACAGAGATAAAATCTGCAGCTTCGTATTCTTGCAAAATTTTATCTCTATTTTCATCTTGAATCGGCTTGTGAGAGGCTCCCCAACGCTCAGCCTCATGCTCTAAAATTTTTTGCTGCGCCAAGATGTGCATAGAACCAGACTCGAGAACAACTTTTGCGCCCATTTTTTTAAGAATTGGCATGCTGCCGCCGATGTAGTGCGCCCAGCCCACAACAATATCAATACCCTGAGCATGCTCAAATTGCTGACCTAGCCAGGCATCAAACCAACCATCTTTCATGACATACCATGAAGAGGGGCTCATTACATACCGGCCACCAAAGCTTTGATACACACGATCTAAAATACCAACTGTTTTGTTATAGAAAATTTTTTGTTCTGGAACATAAGACTCATCGCCTCCTGTATAGCTTGCAGTGTACAGGCCCTGTAAAACATCATAACGCTCGAGTTGATGCGCGAGATGAAATGCATGAAACCTGCCCCCCGCGGCCACCGCAACCTTCATATAATACCCTGCTTAAAAATACCCTTATCAGCACTAAAAGATGGAGACTGAACATGTGATATCTCACCCTTAAGATATTCAATTGTTCTTGCCAACCCATCTTCCAACGAAACCACGGGACTCCAACCCAACAATGTCTTGATTTTTGTAATATCAGGGCATCGCTGAGGAGGGTCATCTTGCGGCAGCGGATCAAAGACAAGCTTCGATTCACTTCCCGTTAAGGCCAAAATTTTTTGAGCAAGTTCAAGCAATGTAACTTCGTACGGATTGCCAAGATTGAGAGGACCTACAACGTCTTCTGACGACCACAGAACCTGGCACAAACCCTCAACCAAGTCATCAATATAGCAAAAGGAACGAGTTTGAAGACCAGACCCAAACATGGTCAGAGGTTCACCCTTAAGCGCTTGCGCGACAAAAGTGCTCACAACTCTTCCATCGGCAACACTCATCAATGGGCCGTACGTGTTAAAAATGCGAACGACCTTAACAGAAGTACCATACACACGATGAAAATCGAAACACAAGGATTCTGCGGCGCGCTTGCCTTCGTCATAACACGCACGAATTCCGATAGGGTTAACATTCCCCCAATATTCTTCTTTCTGAGGGTGCTCAAAAGGAGATCCATACACCTCACTGGTTGAGGCATGCAGCAAGGTTGCACCTCTCTTCTGAGCAAGTTCTAGAAGGTTCAGCGTGCCCAGGAAAGATGTTTTAATAGTCTGAATAGGATCTGCTTGATACCACCGTGGAGACGCTGGACATGCAAGGTTAATAATGTAATCGGCCACAATATCAACCGGCTGGGTAATATCGTGCTTCACTAAACTGAAAGAAGAATGATCAAGAAGAGGAACGAGGTTGGCTCTAAAACCCGTAGAAAAATTATCCAAACCAATAACACGATGTCCATCGGCAAGTAATCTTTTGCACACATGGGCGCCCAAAAATCCGGCAGCTCCGGTTACCAAAATTGTTTTCATGGCTTTGCACAATCAGATACAGCAAATCACTTCATGCGATGCCAGCAAATAGATCAATCAACGTCCTGTCAAGCCAAGAGACGCAAAAGAGGCTGCTCATAGAAAACCTACGAGCAGCCTCTTTTGAGTTTGTATAAAATTTTATGCTTGAGCTGCAACCGGCATATCATCGCATTTTTCCGCTGCAACAATCTCTTCAGGCGCAGAATTATAACAATTCATAATCACCTGATTATTTTCAGCTGCAAGCGTAAACCAATTCATAATTTCTTCATTATGCATCAAAGAATCTGCTCCAAGCACAACCAACGGAACACGTTGATCTGCAAGCCATCTGAGGGCTGTTATCAATTTCTCTGAGGCAAAACAATCTTTGTAACTTTGTGCAATAACGTTAGCCGAAAGCCATGCAACATTCGATTGCTTAGAAAGAAGCTTAATCATTGCTTGCTCGCACACTGCCGCATGAGTCATCACACACAAACCCTTACGAGCCTTGGCAAGACGCTTGCGAGCTACTTCAATATTTGCAACACCCTGCTTGCCCAATACATTTATCGCTGTATTGAGAGCTGCTTTATTAATTGAACCACGCTTAATAAACGAGCAGAAGGTTGGAATTGCAGCAGCCTTGGCAGCCTTAAGGGCAGAACGTTTAGCAAAATATTTGTACGTAACATACACAACAACAGCACCC
>JBEITS010000141.1:0-1633 GCA_040374805.1 Campylobacterota bacterium
CAGGAGTAAAATATTGTTTTTTATTTCATGAACCTGCCCAAGAATCACCTGATACTCTGCAGGATTTGCTTCTAAAGAAAGCTGTTGAGTCTTTTGATATGTCTCTCTTGCAGGGCGGTAATAGCGAAGATGCAACTGAAGCGATTCTTAAAACACTAGATAAACAGAAAATCTTTAGATACCATCAAGATGATGAAATCAGCCTCCTGTCCACTCCGGGTCGCGTTCTAGTGACAATAATCGCTGATCCCAGTATGACGATCAGGGCAATATCAGTCTATTTAGATTTAAGCGAAACGATAATTGATAAAACGCTTAAAACATTGGTCGCCGGAGGCCTAATTACAAAGACAAAACTACAAAGACAAAATGTCTATCAAATAAATAAAAATTTAATTTTTAAACAGCAAGATATACATCACTTTATTTCTGCTATCGAAAAGATAAAACAACAAGACAGGATCGAAAGTAGCGAAAACGAACCTTTCTAGATACGATTAATGTCATCGCAATGATTCCAGTTTCGTCACCAATCACGTATGCCTCAAAGGCTCACTCCTCTCTCTGTTATGCAATGATGCGACGGGAGTGTTTCTCTGCTGAAGAATTGCGTGCGTGTCTATCTGGGGTGTTTAGTGTCAAATCAAGAAGCCTCAACGAAGCCAAAAGAGCTTGCGCCCATCTCGCTAAACACGGGTTGCTCGATCAGTGCTCCACGAATAGCTGGGTCATTACCGATAGCGGGAAAGAAATGCTTTATATCGCGGCACACAACCATCGACTCCATAAGGAACAGGTTCTTGGTAAACGAATACTACAAAACCTTCACAGCAGACTACAAAAAGAAAAAGAACCTAGATCACTTCAGTTTTCAATGGATTTTTTAGACAAAGAAGATGAAGTACTTGAAGAAATTAATAAGGAAACAAAAAAGCGCTCAACTAAGCAAAAAAGATAAGTTTTTATTCTTTTCCGTAGCTGGTGACCCAAGCTCTAAAAACATCATCAGACATTGGGATGAACCAAACCTGTGCTTGGTCTAGGTCTTCCTTGTTTCCTATCATTGTCCAAGAAATGTCAATAGTTTCAGCTGCAGGGCATGTGCCAACATTGCACTCCATACCAAACCTGTAAGCAAACCATTGAACAACACATCCACCTTTGGAGTCCTTACATGCAGCTTCCGGTAATTCAAAATTTGGGCACTCCACATCTATTACAACAAGTTCACTCTTGTTAATATTTAGTTTAATTTTGTGGCCATCATTGTTCCATATCTGATCTAGTTCGTTTTTTTGTGGAGGCATGTTTGGTTAGATTTGAAAATTGGTATTTGTCCAGATACGCGGCACTACAAAAACGTTATCATGAATGTCTACCGCTAGGCAGCAATGAAATGTATAATTTATTAAGCGATTAAACAGTTTTTGATTGCTTGCTTCCTGCTGCTTCTACATCTTTTTTTGCTTGTCCAAATATGGTATTGATTTCGTCGACACTTAATTTTCCATCATCCATGTAAGCTCGAGCCATTTTTTCTACGACCGTAGCTACTCCGCCTATCCCGGCGACAAAACATGCTTTCCATAGAGGGACACCAGCTATGGCCCCAGCACCGACAATTGTTAAAGCG
>JBEITS010000009.1:0-15892 GCA_040374805.1 Campylobacterota bacterium
CCCCATTAACGCCCCAGCGGCCCCCCTCTAACTCCAGAGCCAGGGGAATGAGGTGAGACGGCGGAGGGATTCGGCGCCCCGCATCTTAAGACCTGTGTGTAGGGGCAAAAGACGATAGGGTCAATAGCAAAAACAGACACCAAAAACCGCCCCAGAAGACTTCTGCGCAAAGATTTTACTCGTAAAAACAGACCTAAATACTCATCAAAATTCAACTAAAAATAGAGGCACGAAAAGAAAGTCAAAGCGCCCCCATAAAAAACAAAATCAAACCTGCCAACACACTCCCAAAAGCTACAAAAACCGCAAACAAAACAATCAAATTAACAATAAGCTCCATTATCGGACAAGAAATATTGCCAGCAAGCAGCGAAACATCTATTAAAAATAATGTTAAGGAAATCTACACCCGAGCACTAAGATTTTTTAAGGCGAGATTGACAGAAACTCTTCACTCCTGTAGAAATACTTCTAAGCACATTTGCGAGTATCAAAAAGAACATTCACCTCAAAAGGAATAAACGCATGGCAAAAATCATCGGAATCGACTTAGGAACAACCAATTCCGTCGTAGCATTTATGGAAGGCGGACAACCTAAAGTTATCCCCAACCAAGAAGGCGCAAATACCACCCCTTCTATCGTCGCATTTGCCAATGAAGGCAGACTTGTAGGATCTGTTGCAAAGCGTCAAGCAATTACCAATCCAGAACGCACAATTTTTTCTGCAAAAAGATTCATCGGACGCAAATTTACAAGCGTTACCGAATCAGAAAAAAAGAACTGCCCATTCAAACTAGGCGCAGATGATAATGGCGATACCGTCATCATCATCAATGATAAAAAATTAACCCCTCAAGAAATCGGCGCAGCAGTGCTCCAAAAGCTCAAAGCAGCCGCTGAAGGCTTCTTAGGAGAAAAAGTTACAGAAGCTGTAATCACTGTTCCTGCATACTTCAACGACGCACAACGACAAGCAACAAAAGATGCTGGCCAAATCGCAGGCCTTAACGTACGCCGAATCATCAACGAGCCAACAGCAGCGGCACTTGCATACGGTCTTGATAAAAAAACAAACGAGACAATCGCAGTGTTCGACTTTGGTGGCGGAACATTTGACATCTCCATTCTTGAAGTCGGCGATGGCGTTGTTGAAGTTAAATCCACAAACGGCGACACAATGCTGGGTGGCGACAATATTGATGAAAAAATTATTCATCACCTCACAAGCGAATTCAAATCTCAATACGGCATCGATTTATACAGCGACAAAATGGCTCTTCAACGCCTCAAAGAAGCTGCAGAAAAATGCAAAATCGAGCTTTCATCAACAGCAGAAACAGAAATCAATCTTCCCTACATCACAGCAGACGCATCCGGCCCCAAACACCTTGTTGTAAAAATGACACGCTCAAAATTTGAGTCGATCTGCGAAGATATCTTTAGAAAACTCTTTGAGCCCTGCAAAAAAGCTATTGCCGACGCAGGCGTAAGCACATCGCAAATCAATGAAGTTGTTCTTGTGGGTGGATCAACACGAATCCCTAAAGTTCAACAAATGGTCAAAGACTTCTTTGGCAAAGAGCCCAACAAATCCGTTAACCCCGATGAAGTTGTGGCAATTGGCGCAGCAATTCAAGGTGGCGTGCTTGCCGGAGATGTTACCGACGTTCTCTTGCTCGACGTAACTCCACTCTCCCTTGGAATAGAAACCCAAGGCGGTGTTGCAACACGCATCATCGAACGCAACACAACAATCCCAACAAAACGATCCCAGATCTTCTCAACTGCCGAAGACAACCAAACAGCCGTGGACATTCACGTTGTTCAAGGGGAGCGCGAATTTGCACGCGACAACAAGACTCTCGGCAGATTCAAGCTCGAAGGAATTGGCGCAGCTCCGCGCGGCGTGCCTCAAATTGAAGTAGCATTCGATATCGATGCAAACGGAATTGTGCATGTTTCTGCAACCGACAAACAAACCGGCAAAGAACAAAAAATTGCAATCTCCAACTCATCTGGACTCTCAAAAGACGATGTTGAACGCATGGTTCAAGACGCCAAACTGCACGAGCAAGAAGATAAAACACGCAGAGAGGCTGTAGACAAACGCAACAACCTTGATGGCCTGATTGCTCACGTAGACAAAACAGTTACAAAACATAAAGAGAAGCTCTCCGCCGAAGACCTTTCTGCTATCGAAGAAGAACTCAAGACAGCAAAAGAAATAATCTCTCGCGAAGAACAAGATCTTGAAGTTATCAGCAAAGCAGCTGAATCACTCAGCCAACTCGCCGGAAGCAAACTTGCAGCCTTCGAACAACAAGACCAACAACAAGCAGGCGCAGATACAGGCGCAGCAACAGGCGATTCAACCGATAGCTCATCAACAATCGATACCGACTTTGAGCAAAAATAACACCCAGAAATAACTCAAACAAAAAGAGCGCGTAGCCTAAAAACTGCACGCTCTTTTTACTAGAATCTTATCAGCAAAAACCCTGCTACATCAAAAAGCAAAGCCGTAGTAAAATTTAACCATTACTACACACAGGCTCACCACCATGACTCGCTCACCGCAAACCATTCTTACACACCCGAGGATTCACCGATGCTACAAAAAACAATCGCACTTCTCATCTCACTTATCTTGCTCACCCCAGCGCCCTCTTTATGTCCAGGAGCGCGAATCGCATTTTTTGACGAACTTGTAGGCGACCTCAACACATTTTTTGCTCGGCACCTAACATCAGGTGATGGCATCGTAGAATACAACTGCCAAGTAGGATCCGACGAAAAAGAAATCTTAGAAAACATCATACACCTGTGGCCAAGATCCCCCGAAATACTTCAAGCATGCCTCGTAGAAAAAAGCTCGCTACCATCCAAAGAACCGTGGACCGATATTAATTGGAAAACAGAAAAAGATCCTTTCACAAAATATGCATTTCTGATCGGCTTTACATATGGAAACACAGCAGAAGTAGACCGAGCAATAACCCTCTACAACCTTCTTTTGCCCTACAAATGCTGTATCAAAAATAACCTTCTAAGCTATGTAGACGGCTATTTATCGGGAGCCTTCTACAAAAATGAAGTGTCAAAACATAAAAAACTCTCCATTCCCTCCATCTCAGAACGCAGCTTTACAAGAGCTGATGTCCAAGCCGAATACGCAAAAGGCTACCAAACAACCGACACAAAAATTATCACACAAAGACGCGCCAACATTCTTACAGAAACACCTCCCATTACCCTTGATATCGCAAACATCGCCTTCACCGCAGGGCATGAAACACGCATCACACGGGACCTTATACCCACACTCTCAGCAACCAAATCGCCTCATACAACAAAAGACGAGCGACAAGATCGCATTCAGCAACTCCTTCAACGACTCACCTGGAATACTCCTGGAACATCTGCACCCCACGCAAAGACCAAACAGCAACGGCGATTACAAGAAATTCTTAGAGAAAGAAAAACAGCCCGAGCAAAAGCAAGCGCACAAGAACCAGCACACCAAAAACCTCTCTCCCAAAAAGAACTTAAGGCCATAAAAAACTTCTTGCGAAACGCCGAAAAAGAAGCCGCACAACGCGAAAAACAAATACGCGAAGAAGCCGCACGCAAAACATTAGAAAAACAAAAAAAACATGCTCTTCTTTCACCCACAGCATCAAAACCAGACACACCACCCGCAACAGATGAATCTTTGCCCGAGAAAGAAACCAGCCACGCGCCCGAAAGCACTATCGATGAAGACAAAACAGATTTTGAAAAAGTCCTCACGCAAGAAGAACGCAATGCACAAAAAGCAGCTCAACGCAAAGCCGCAAAACGCGCAAAAAAACTTCGCGAAAGAAGCGAAAAAGAAAAACCTATTCCGGCCCCCATCAAATGGTCACGCGTTCTACCGCCGCAACTTAACACAAAACACAGCACCCCAGCATCCGCAGATTTTTTAGCAGAAACAATCTGCTCCTATGAAGAACAAACAACAGAAACACCACCAACCTTCAGCTGCGAAGACTGGTACCTAAAAGGCAAACAAAGCGCTCACGGCATTTGCCTTGAGCCATCAATTACCGAACAACACAAAGATGCTATCGCAACAGAAAACCGCGAATCCCTTGAGCGCCTATCCTATATTTTCAGCATCAGCCCAACATGGCGCGGCATAGCAGATGCAATCTCATACAACACAGGGTTTCTTGATTTTTACAACACATACAGATCCATAAACCCAATAAAAACAACCCTATCAGACGACTGCGACAAACCTTGCGCAGGAGCAGGAGAAGCAACTTTGGCGCCAACATTCCCTCCTTATCGAAAAACGCCACCACCACCCACGAGCACAACAACAGACGCATCCACAGAAGCGGACCTCGAAAAATTCTTCGAAAAAGTCATGCAAAACCTCAATGCAGACATCTCTCTTTCAACATTACACGCAGACCCCACACAGCCCTATCAAGAAATTGTTTTAAAAAGCATTGCTCAAATTATTCCAAACATACCAATCGATGACGATGAAGACGAAGAGCGCGATGAAGATGAATTTACCAACAATGCATTTATCCGCGGCTTTTCATACAACTTTTCATTCGGCAACCCAGAACGCACACAAGCCGCACTAACACTCTATAAACTTCTTTTAAACGAACAATTTGAGAAACAAGAAGCATTACTCAGCTTTGCTGCAGGCGCACTAGAAAGCGCCGCATACACAGCCATAATCCCTAAAGATCGCTTCCCCATACACCAAGGATCAGAACCATCACAAGAAACGTTCTTCAAAGGCATGGACCGCTACGCCGACGACTGCGAAGACCCAACATCAGCCTCACCGCTCAAACACGGCATACCAACACCTAGAAGCACAGGCTTCAACCTTAGCCACATCGCTTTTTTTGCAGGCTACAGAACCGCAACCCACAAAACAATGCTTCTTTTTTCTGAATGCGGCGATAAAAGCATGATCACAACTGCCCTATCACAAGAAACACGAATTGAAGACATCAAGGAATTGCTCTCACAAACCGCTGCAACTTTACCCCCAAAAAGCACACCAACACGAGAGCGCTTACAGCGAAAACTGACGCAAAGAAAAACGACTCAAACCCCAAGCGCCCCTCCAGCAACGCAAGAAGAACTCGAAGAGCGCGCTAAAACAGCCAAAGCCCTCCTTAAAGAAGAAGAACGAGAAAAAGAAAAACTCACCCCAAAACTTGCTAAAAAACCACAGACTAAAGGGCGAATAACCACAAAAACACTTCCAAAAATAGAAGAATGCGAAGCTCGTTGCGACGAAGAAACAACAGAACAAATTGCACTACAAAGAAAAGAGAAACTCGTCAAAGCCCCCATCAGCCTATTGCATCAAACCAGAGAATACCTTGAAGACCCAACCGACGATTGGCAACCCGCAACCAGACAACCCAAAAAAAGAACTACCACAAAGCCCACACGAACAAGCACAACTCCGACAGCGCCAAAAAAGGCTCCCCCCAAAAGTTACGCAATGGCGGCTGCAGGTACCACCCAGCAAACACCCCGCAGGGTAGCCCCTACTTCGCCCGCAACAACCCCAGAGCGCTTTTTGTCACCCACAGCAGAACCATTTTCGCCCCCACCTCCCGCAACCATGCCACTCCCCCGCTTTCTAGCAACAACCGTACTAACCGAGCACGGCCCAATTAGAGCAAGCGACTTAATTCGCCAAGTACAAGAACAAACAGAACAGGCAGCACTCAATGTTGTGTATCAAGCCCACTACGATGCAATTTTTAGAGCAGCCCTAACAGAGATTCCAGAACTTACAATCCCACCACATCGCCTACAAAGCTACCACAAAGGACAATCCTATTATTACGAATCACAAGCAGATCCAATACCTGCACAGCAACAAGTGGAAAAGATAAAGCGTCTGCTTTTTTTAGCTCAGGAGAAACTTCAAACAGATCCTTTTAATGAAACAGAAAAGTTCAATGCCCACATACATGCAGGTTTTTTAGACGGATACTACGCAGCACAAAGTACAGCAACTTACGCCACGAGTGCACCCGCAGCAACACCGCCCCACGATGCAACTTCGGCCACAGAAAGAACCACAAGCTCACCCCCTAGCTCGTAACAAGAATAAAAAAGCGCGCGATTTTTTATTCGCGCGCTTTTTTATTTTCAAGAATTAATGAGACTGTAAGTGCGCACTCAATTCATCAACCATTATCTGCAATGTTGAAGCCTGCCCCGCAAGCATTCCATTTTGCAAATACGTCACAACCTCAAGCATGTTATCGAACGAATTAAGATCAGAAACACCCGAAGCCCCAACATTAAACGCAAGAACACTCATCGCCTGATTCAGCCCACCAACAAATAAAGCTCCCACAACGGGCGATGGATTAAGAGCTCCCGCAACCAACGTCAAAAGACGCTTAAGGGCTACAGAGAAAGCATTGGAATCGTTATTCACACCCGCAACGCTAAACGCAGAAGCTACGCTTGCCAAAGAAGCCGACAATGCTTGCTGACTAGAAGCATCATTATATGAAGTCTGCCCCCGAGCCAAAGCCACAGAAACCACTGCATCCAAATCGGCAACCTCAAGAAGCTGAGCCGGTGAAGAGCTTACAGGTGACGAAGGAGCCGCAACAACCACAGGTGCTAAAGCAAGAGCTGGCGCAGCAGCAACAACCGAAGCGGAAACCCCAGCAACTGGTGCCGCATCAGCAACAATCGAAGGAGATGCAACGCTTGAAGCAACAACAGGAGTTGTCGAATCGGATGATGCAGCAGGCATAACATCTGGCACTGGAGTGAGAACAAGAGGAGCTACAGAAACCGATGCAGGCCCCGCCAACGACACACCTTCTGTTAACATCCCAAGCAACGAAGGAGCTGGCGCTTCTGCCACGGGAACAACAACTATATCTTCAGCAACAGCTCCACCAGCAGAGGAAGTAGATTCTACCGCAGCACCTCCACCAATACTTGCAAGAGCTTGATCTAAAGAACCAAGAGCTGCATCCTCAAGATCTAATGGAGATACTTGCACCGCCATAGCTAACGCAGCTTGTTGATCTTTCAGCATTTGACGTTTTTTTGCCTCAACACCTGTCCACAAATCTTCCGCTTGAATACCCGTAATCGAAAATACAAATTCCTTTAAGCTATCAAGCGATAACATGCGCGCCCTAAATGCAAAATGCGCCAATTCCGCTTGCAAAAATCCATTCACAGAACGCTCATACGTATACACAGGGGTTCCATCCTCAAGCGTTCCCGCAACTCCACCATCAAGCCCAACAGGAAGTGCCGATGCAGAAACAGATACCCCAGAAGGCGTCAGGGCCGAAGATGCAACAAGCGCCTTCGCACCCGCTGCTGCATTAGCCAAAGGAGCCACAACACCCAATTGTGCATCAGTAGCAGTTCCAAGAGGTGGGACAATGTTCTGGCGAACCCCTTGCCTGCGGTCAAACTCAAATGTACGCAGCAACGCATTCATACTTCTCTTTTTTTGCATTAATAACGTGCTTGCATTAGAACATGCGGTAACAGCTGCTTTATATTGAGCAGAAGCTGCTCCATGCTGAGCCAAGGCCTGGCGAACATTCTGTTCTTGCAACAAATAATATTGATCATACTTCTTCAAGTTATCCAAATAATACTGCGAGCCACTTGGAACAGTAATTTTCTCGCCCTTCTCATTCGCAAACTGCACAGGGCCAGCTATGTTGCTCACAATAGCAGCCGCTTTTGAAAGATCTGAATGAGCTCGCATCAACACGGCAAGCAAATTAAGATACGAAGAATCTTCATCGTAAAAACTGTCATCGTAGTAGTAAAGAGCATCGCCCTCAAAAGGCTTAGAAAGCAGCGACATCAAATAATTCAAGCAATAGGCCAAATACACCGCACCCGGCAACTCAATAATTTTGAGCAGCTTTTCTTCATATCCTAATGGATACAAACCATACCCCTGAGCCCACGATGCTTTAGCGCGCAATGCCGTAACCAAATCATCTTCTGCCGCAACCTTTGCATCAACCAATCCAGGAGTTGCAACCCCCATCCTGGCAACACCTTCCATATACGCCACATCAGCAGCCTGAGCCTTTGCCGCAAGCCCACTCAAAACTGCAATTTCACCATCAATGTTCGCCACGATCTTTTTTGCATCACTCTCAATAGCTGAAGCAAATTCATTCATTGTTTGCTTCATTGCATCTGGTGGAAAATATGTCGACAAACTATCAGGCCCACCAACATCTACATACGTATTTCCGGTCGATTTGTCAGTTGCTAAATTGGTATATCTACGACCAATTAAATTCGCCCCAATGCCTTTAGCTTTAAAGGATCCAATATACTGCATCACAAATGTTGCATAATCCTTGAGAGCCTTCACGCGAGACGCAAGAACCTTATTCATCAGAAGATCATAGTTAATGGTTCTACCCGAGCCGCCCGCAACCATCGATGCATGCAAGTCAACCGAAGAATCCTGATAACCAACATCAGCACCCGATGCACTAGAAGACACTAATCCAGAATCTACTTGAGCTCCGGCATCCCCATAGGTTGAAACAATAAATTCGATATCGGTATAAATTTCAGCAAGCAACCGACGCATTAAAAAAAACAAACGCATCACATCTGTAAAATCTTGCGATCCTACCTGCCAATCAATACCCGTAACAAGTTTTTGAACGGCACCCAATTTCAACATATACGCATCGATATACGCACCAACAGGAAGCGTCTTTCGCGCCTCATCAAGATCACTTGCCGAATCGCCAAGCTCTCTCACATGATCATATAAAACCTGAATATCAGAAAGTTTGATATGTGTAATTTTATCGATTGCAGCCTGATATTCATAAAAATTAACATCAACCTTAAATGCTGCATTCAAAGCTTGCTTTACATCCGCAGGCAAAACAGAAAGCAGCCAGGCACCGGGGTTAATATCACCCATGTATACAATTTTTGCCTGATCCCACTTACTTGGTAATGTTTGCCCACCATTTGCAGCAACACTGCGAGCAATATCAGGAGTAATTTTTAAACGATGAATAAGCTTAGCGAGCTCAGTATGAAGATTAGAAATGCCAGGATATTTAGCACCCTGAGACGTTGAGGTATACTTTACAAACGAAGTTTTTGAGTACTTTTCTCCACTCGTATCAATCTTAGTTTGCGCTGAAGGAGTTAAAGAAAAACTATTATTCAGAGCAGTTGTACAAAGCAACGCCGTTTTTATTACAAAGATTTTTGCAGGATCAAGTTGCGTGTAATTCAACACAGAATTCCACAACGACCTACCCACAGAAGCCCCCGCAAGCGAAGTCATCAGCCGCGGCAACAACACATCAAATGGATGCTGATGAAAATCGGTCGTATATTTTTTATTGTTAATCGCCATAGACGCAGGCGTCATTTGTCCCCTGACGGGACGATAATAATATTTACCCGTTGTAGCACTTCTCAAGAAGCCAAACGGCTGAGTTAAATCATCCCCAGCTCCCGCAAACCCAAAATCATACGTAATTCCAACCGTACCACCCTGGTACTGTGTTTGCCAGCCGGCAGTTTGCAACTGCTGTGCTGTTGGAGCCGCTGTTCCATTAGCAAGCTCTTGAGGGGCTGGCTGAGTTACAGGAAATCCACCAAGTTTTTTGATAACCGCTGTTTCACCCTTAAGCAGGTTATTCCACAGAGTCTTAGGATCAACCATAATCGAAAGGTTAGACCCCATATAATCGGTCTTCTTAATAGAAGTAACAGCTTGATCTAAAAAGCCATATACAAACATCCCCATGGGAACCATGAGCGAAAACAACGTTGTAAAAGGGTTTGCAACTGCTTTTGCAACGCCTTTACCTACTCCTGTAATTTTTTTAACCAATGATTGATTGCCAAACTGACTGCTCGCAACCGATGCTTCTGCACTCATACGGGCAATATCAGCCGCCGATAACGGCGTATTTCCCGTAACAGACGCCGCTGAAACCTGAGACACAGAAGATGCCACTTCCGCCCTCAAAGCGCCACCGCCACACACATGCACCACAAATACCAATAAAAACGCACGCAACGCGCATTGTTTCATATCAAAATCCTACCGGCAAAAGCCCCCTCAACACACCGGGAAGAGTAGTCAAACTTGCCTACAACGCGCAACACAATACAAAAGTCATAGCCCTCAACAAGAAATTACCCTCTTGCAACCCATAATTTCTTACGCGAAACACTCACTTTTAGAATAAAAAGCCCCAAAAAATAACGATAAAACACCAAGGAGTTCTAGGCACATGAGGTGATTAAGGCTATACTTCCTCCGTGGTTTTGCATGCCTCACCGGTATGCATCAATATGTTCGAGAGTAATGTAGGAGCTTAAACATGGCCTCCTCTCCACTAGCACACACGCCCGCGCTCACAAATGAGAATGAGGTGCGTCGTGCAAAGCTAGATCAATTAAAACAATGCGGCCGAGATCCTTGGCCGGCACATAGACAAGTAACGGCGACATGCGCGGATCTTCATAAAGCGCCTATTGAACCAAGTGAGTCTGGTGCGAGCAAGCAGTACATGGTTGCTGGACGCATTATGGCGCGGCGTGAGCACGGAAAATCTCTTTTTGCTGTCATTCAAGATCGAACTGGATCGATACAAGTGTATTTGAAGCAAAATACGCTTGGAGAAAGCAATTTTCATGATTTTACCTCTCTTATCGATATTGGTGACATTGTATGGTTTACAGGACCGCTTTTTCTCACAAAAACCGGTGAAAAAACTATCGAGGCGCTGGAATGGACTTTGCTCAGCAAGTCTCTTCATCCACTTCCAGAGAAGCATCATGGGTTGAGTAATGTTGAACAACGATACCGCCAGCGCTACTTAGACCTCATTAGCAACCCGGAATCGCATCAAAAATTTTTAACTCGCTCAAAGTCGATCCAACATATCCGCAATTTTCTTCTAAACAAAGATTTTGTAGAAGTTGAAACCCCAATCCTGCACCCAATCCCTGGGGGCGCTGCAGCACGACCTTTTGTAACGCATCACAATGCACTTGATAGCAAATTTTTTCTGCGCATTGCACCAGAACTGTATCTCAAAAGATTAGTTATTGGTGGATTTGAACGCGTGTTTGAAATCAATCGCAACTTCCGCAATGAAGGTGTCTCAACACGTCACAATCCTGAATTTACCATGCTTGAATTTTACATCGCGCATGAGAACTATATTTCAGGCATGCGGCTTGCAGAAGAACTTATCTCTTACGCTGCCCAACAAACAACAGGTGGAACTGACGTTGAATTCGCGTTACACACCATCAGCTTTAAAGCCCCATTCGCCAAAATGACAATGCGCGAATCGCTTATTAAAGTTGGCCATCTCACCGAAGAGCAAATTCAAGAAAAATTTATTGACGCAACACTCGCACAACACAACATCACACATGCAAATCGCAATGCTTCGCACGGCGAGAAAATTGCAGCGTTATTTGAAGAACTCGTAGAAAAAAAACTAATTCAACCAACCTTCATTACAGGCTACCCACTAGAAACGTCTCCTCTTGCAAAACAAGATGAAAACGATCCAAGTGTTGCAGCACGTTTTGAACTTTTTGTTGCAGGAATGGAACTTGCAAATGGATACACTGAGTTAAATGATCCTATTGATCAGGCTAAGCGATTCAAGCAACAAACAGCTGCTCGCGATGGTGGCGACACCGAAGCGCATTTGTATGATGCCGAATTCGTACACGCACTAGAATATGGGCTTCCACCAACGGCAGGAGTAGGTATTGGAATCGATCGACTTGTTATGCTTCTTACCAACACCACATCTATCAAAGATGTTATCCTGTTCCCGACGTTAAAAATTAAACACGACGAGTAACATGCAATCTACACTTTTATTTGTAACCGAAAAAGAAGCGATCTTTGACCAAGTCAACCGCTACTTCCAAATTCATGCTCCTCAAATCGAACTTGTGTTCAAAACGCCTCAATGGCACGAACTACAAAGCCTCGAAGAAGAGCGAGTTATTCAACACAAAGCAATGCGTGCATGGGATCACTTCCGTCAGCCACTCATTGTTGAAGATTCTGGATTTTACTTCAAACGCTATCCAGATTTCCCAGGAACACTCTCTGAGTTTGCTCTGTCTGGCTTAGCTCGCGAAGGCATTAGCAAACTGTGCCGAGCCGACAACCGCGCAAGCGCCTACAGCTGGATTGGATACATTGGACAAAGCAATGCAGATTGCTACTTTAACGCTCGCGTTGAAGGCTACATCATGGATGAATTTGCTCCCGAAATGCAGACAAATTTTGACATGACTCCAGTCTTTCACCCTGAAGGCTCAACAAAAACATTACAACAACTTATTGGCTCAGAAAAAGAAGCAAATTTCTCTCCACGCCTCAAAGCATGTAAGAAATTTGTGAACTGGTACTTTGATCTTCCGGAGGATGTATAAACATGCAAAAGAAGGTTTACTACGTAACAAGTAACAGAGGTAAAGTGCGCGAAGCAAAGCGTCTTACCAGCCACGAATTCACGCTCATCAAAATTATCGACAAAAATGCCGAGCTCGAAGAAATTCAAACATTTGATGAAAAAACAGTTATTGAACATAAAGCTCAGCAAGCATGGCAAGCAGTACAAGCTCCCTGCCTTGTGGATGATGCTGGTTTTTATCTCAAAAAATATGGCTTCTATCCCGGAACACTCGCAAAGCCAACGGCCATCAGCCTTGGCTGGGAAGGAATTTACCGGCTGATCGATGACGACAACAGAGTGACCATTTATTGCCGAATTTGCTTTACCGAAGATGGAATTAATTTCCATCACTTTAGAGCAGATACCGAAGGTGAAATTATCACTCCTCCATCACTTGAATTGCTTAATTCGCGAGGATTTGCATCAATCTTCCGCCCCAACGGCAGCAGATTTACCTATCTTCAGATGGCAGGAAAGCCCGAAGCAAACGATTATTACCACCGAACCAAAGCACTCAAGAAATTTTTCACCTGGTACGAAGAGCTTCTTCGCCAGAGCGATAATTTCTCGCATGAAGAAGGTGGATTATTGGATCACAACGACCAATGAAAATTGTCCAGGGTTTAAAATTTCGCTGGAATCTTCATGAGTGTCCACGCGAAGCAGTGGCCGACCTGGCGGCTGCCAATTACATCACCATGCCTATTGCCCACGCGCTTTTTGCGCGTGGGTACACTTCAACCGAGCTTCTTAGACAACTTCTTGCACCAGATTCGAGCGTTCACATTGCGTCTCCAAAACTTCTTAAATCGTGTGATGTTGCTGTTGCACGCATTTTAAAAGCAATCGAAAACGATGAAAAAATTTTAGTATTTGGCGATTACGACGTTGATGGCATCACATCGGTCTCGCTCATGTTGTTGGCATTATTGCCACTCAATGCAAAAATAAATTTCTTTTTACCTGTTCGCAAAAAACACGGTTATGGCCTTTCGGTCTATGCGGTAGAACAAGCCCACAAAAACGGCTACAAACTTATCATCACGGTTGACAACGGAATCAGCGCATTTCCGGCAGCTGAGCGAGCACAAGAACTGGGAATCGACTTAATTATCACAGATCACCACAAAGCGCACGACCACCTCCCTCCTGCGTATTGCATTGTCAACCCACAACAAAACGACTGCCAATTTCCACACAAGAACCTTGCAGGTGTTGGTGTTATTTTTAAAGTTATCAGCTTGCTGTACGAGCAACTTCAAAAACCCCTACCCAACAAAATTTACGAACTTTTAATGCTGGGAACCATTGCCGACGTGGTACCGCTCATCCACGAAAACAGACACTGGGTTTTACACGGGCTCAACATCGTCAACAAACAGAAAAGCGAAGCCATCTCAACGCTTGCAGAAAATGCAGGGCTTACCAAAGAGCGCATTGGCGCACGCGATGTTGGTTTTATGCTCACGCCGCAAATTAATGCACTCGGCCGGCTCGACGATCCACGCGATGCCGTTAAATTCTTAATCAGCTCAGATTCTGAACATGTCAGAGCGATTGGTGAAATCCTTAAAAACATTAATGAAGAACGCAAAACAATTGAACGCGGAATGTTTGAAGAAATCGAAAGTGTAGTCAAAAAAAACCTCAACCTGCCTCAAGAATACCTGATTATGGCCGGTCACAACCATTGGCCTGCAGGAGTTATTGGGCTTGTTGCCGGGCGCTGCACCCACGCCTATGGCAAACCTACGTTTTTATTTCACCTCACAGACGACGGCATTGCCAAAGGGTCGTGCAGGTCGGTTAAAGGCCTTGATTTATTCAAAGTTTTAGATAAAAACAAAGACCTCTTGCTCACGTTTGGCGGTCACAGCGCCGCAGCAGGGCTTTCTCTTAAGCAAACAGATCTGCCCGAGCTTAAAAAACGCCTCATTGCAACCATTTCTGAATTGGTAAAACTCGAAGAACTCAGACCTCAAGTTCTTGTAGATGCCACACTTGAATTCTCCGACATTGGCCAGAACCTTGTTAAAGACTTACTACGCCTAGAACCATTTGGAATAGGCAACGAAGAACCTGTGTTTGTGGTTGAAAACCTCACGCAGGTTAAGCCACCCCGCCTTATGAAGGATAAACACATCAAAATTACAGCCTTCAGCCAAGGAATTGTAAAGCCTATCAGTTTCTTTAATCGCCCCGAACTTTATGACATTTTTACCAACCTGGGCGAAAAAACTTTCAGCGTGGTGGGAACCATCACTCAAAACGAATGGAACGACACCATTTCGACCGAAATTATTGGAATCGACGCAAAAATCGACTAAAAAGACCTTAAAATCCTAATTGGCTCTGCACCCCGTTGCGAAAGTTGCACCCACAGTTATTCTTTAAAAGATGTATTTACAACTATTTTTTAAAAGGTTTTATAACTCATGTTCAAAAAGCTTCTCGTTCCCTTCTTGGTTCTCATAGCAATCCCGCTGTCCGCTGCTGATAAGCGCGAGCTCGTTACCCTTACCGGCTCCACCGTGGCAGATGTTATCTGCTCTGAGCGCAATGGCCACATCGGGTTTAATATGCCCTTGGCTCCGCACTTTACAAAACGTGGAATCTTCGAATCTTTTCCTAAAGGCATGACGGAGTATCCTGCCCTCTACAAAACCCAGACGGGAACACTTACAACCGCTGCTATGATTAGCTTTATTCAGCAAAGCCCAACTTTGTTTACACAAGGCGATACACTCTTCAGCCCAGGCCCACAAAAAAAGGCTTACCAAAAAGCCTTACAAGAATGTATTTCTGCCCACAAGGCATGGTACGCAAACCAAACAGACGAAATGCTCGCTGCTCTTCATACCGCCGAAGATGCGGTTTTTGAACAGCTCAAAACTCTCTCGCTCGATACAAAAGAAACGCGAGAAAAATTAGAAAAAATGCTCTCAACCTATGATCGCTTGGACTTTAATACTCAAGGAAACGAAAATCTAGGAGTAAATAAATTGATTCTCCCTTACAGAACATGGGTCTCTGGCGAAAAAACAGAAAATCCTGTCATTAAAAAAGCTCATCCTATGATGAACATGGCAAAACAAATTGGAGTGCTTGCAAGCGGGGGCCTCACAACAGTCGCCATATTTCTGTGCCTTTACTACTTAATTAAAAGAGAAGTGATTGCACGGGCAGAATACATGTCAGCGCCACGCAAAAACCTTATATCCGTCGTTTTACTTGCTCCGCTAGCAATCGGAGTCGTCGCAACCATTTATGGTTCTGCTGCATCCCTCACCGACTTTAAACTTGCCCCAGAACCTGACAACGGCATTAAAGTTGTTATTAATTAAGTCAGCTCAGAAGCTGCATAAC
>JBEITS010000070.1:0-5499 GCA_040374805.1 Campylobacterota bacterium
AGCAGCTCCCTTTTTTGCTAGAAGAACACAAGGCAAACAGGCACATGAAATTTATTGCGATTAATTTCAGCTAAATAACAAAATAGAAACGTCTGTCGTCTTTTTTAGACCGGGTGCTTGCATGATCTTTCGCAATTCTTTTTTAATTCTCTGTGCGATCACCTTATTTACAAGCACAACGCCCCTACCAGCATTGGTTTCAACATCAGTTGCACTCAATCGCATTGGAAGAACAAGCAGACTCGCTCAGCACTACACAGATGCAATGGCCAGCTACCACAAAGCAACAAGACCTCCCAAAAACTGGGCTTCCATGAACGCGGCAAAAGATAAGATGATGGCATGCATTAATATGCTTTTAACAGATCAAACTCGCGATGTACGAACCAAAGAAGCACATGAAAGTCTTTTACAAAATCTTTTGGATAAGCACACAGAAATTCAAGAAAAACTCACTTCAAGAACACCGCTACCCCAACGCATTGGACTTCGCAGAAACCACCGCAAAACTCGAACAACTTCACCCAGCCATACCCACCACCCACAAAGAACCCTACCTACCGCTACAGCAGCTATTGTGTCGCAACCAACTCCTCGCCACAGCCTGGTAGAATGGGAAACACATAACCGTGCCCACATGCTCAGCGCAGAACGACCACCACAAATGCCCACGGCCTGGGAATACTATGACCCTGCAGCTGTTAGAAAAACAGTTCTTTCTACGCTAAAACGCGGCTCGCGCAGGGCTGGCCCACGCAGAACACCCACCGTGCGCTCGCAACCAGCTCAGCCCACACGCACTGAAGACGGCTGGCAAGCTTATGATGCCTCGTTATGGGACAGCACTCCATCTGATCATCTCCCCAGCAAAGTACGCACGCCACAACCTCAGACTATCACAGATGCATGGACGCAACGCGCGCGCGCAAATATAGACCAGCACCCAATGGCTAGCGAAGGGCAAGATTTTGACGTTATTCACAAAGCTGTTGACGCTCAAAATGGTATTGATTGCGGTTTTCATACAGCATGCAACGGATACGAAGCTGTAAAAGCCATAGCGCACCTGCACGGCACTACGCATGCTCAACAAACACTTCAAAGTCTTCGTGTCCAATCGCGCGCAGAAATTCAGAGCAAAAAAAGATCTTTTGATGGCGGCCGCGACCTACATAGGTGCCTAGAAACCCAAGAACTTACTAATTTTATAGCTTTTTGCCTCAGAAGCAGCCCTATAAAAAACACCTCGGGCCATATTATTCAACCCCTGCAAAATCCACATAATTCCAATTTTTATTGGACCATTCTTGAATACATCCAAGCGACCCAAGACCGAAATATTCTTATCAACGCTTTGAAGTTTTTAGAAATTGTTCATAACAAACCTGACGACATTAATCTAGCCAAGCAAGCCCTCTACCAAACAGGTACATTAGTTTGGCCAGAGTTTGAAGAAGTTAGCTTTTCTGATCCAAGAATTACCATGGCTCAATTTCAGAATCTCGCAATGTGCAAACAGCTCATCAAACAAATCATGCGCGGCGAACAAAGCCAATATCTCGAATCGATCAGAGCATTTAGGCAAGGAAAACCAGTAATCACAGCATTTCTTGACCATTCCGGAACAGGAGACGGACATTGGTCATGCAAAGTCTTTATTCCCAAGAAACGCAATCCACAAAGCATTCGGCCAGATTACGCAACAATAATTAATATGGATTCTGGAATTGGTGGACACATCAGCTCAGACACCAAGCGCTTTGTATTCGATCTGCTACATCTTGATTTGCCCAACGCCTCACATCTGAAAACAATAAACTCTATCCTGTCTCCAAATCGTATTTAAATTCTCATAAATCCATCTTCAGCGGCAGCCATTTTTGAATAAAATGACTGCCGCTCTCTACATTTTTAAAGCTGTAAAAAAAGTGCTTGACCATCACGCTACGGAAGGGCTCATAGTTGAAGTAGAATCACACAACGCAGCATCAATACGCATAAGGAACACTCATGAGCTACACCGTAAACACATTGGCCTCGCTTTCTGGAGTCACCATCCGCACCTTGCGTTTTTATGACGAAATAAGGCTTTTAGCACCTGCTTTTGTAGCTGAAAATGGCTACCGATATTACGAAGAACAGCAACTTCTGCGCTTACAGCAAATCCTGTTTTTTAAAGAACTTGGTTTTGAGCTCAAACAAATTCAAGAGATGCTTGATAATAAAGACTTTGACCAAATTAAAGCCCTGGAATCGCACAAAAAGACACTTCGTGCAAACATCAAGCGAATGCAAACGCTTGTAAAAACCGTTGATGAAACCGTGCAACAACTTCAATCTAAGGCAAAACTTAATGAAGCCGCACTCTTTAAAGGTTTTCTTGAAGAAAAAATGACCGAAGTCATGCAAAAACATTACGGAGATGAAGGCGCACGGCAATACGAAGCAACAAAAAAAGCTCTCTCTGGTTGGACATGGAACAAAGAATGGGCAAATCAACTTGAAAGCGCTCAGAAAACAATCGCAAGATTTGAAGAACTTTACACAAAAGGCGTAAGAGCTGATTCACCAGAAGCTCAAACGCTTGCAGGGCAACACTTTGCAGTGAATAAACCATTTTCCCCAGGTGTCTCAAAAAAAGACTTCGTTGAAAGCCTAAAAAACAACCTTTCACCCGAGGGCAAACAAAAACAAACCAAAGTTGGCATGGACATTGCAATTGCATATTTTGAAGCCACAACACCTAACGCAACGGTCGAGGAAAAAGCGGCATACATAGAAGAAATACAAAAATCTCAGGCATTCACGCCAAAAGTTTTTTCGTCTCCTGAAGTAGAAGCATACTTCTTAGAAATTATGACCATTTTTGGCGAAAACAATTAACGGCTCAAGGCGCTATACCAAGATGATGTAACATAAGATCTTTGCAAAACAAGCAGCAGAGATCTTATGTTACATAACACAATCACATTCTTACGAGGCAGAGCTCACGGCAATCTTGCATCGCCCGAATGCTCATCTCGCCAACACAAGAAACGTATTGAAATGAACCTAAAAATATCGCTCATCATTTTTACTACGCTTTTAGTCAACACACTTTCTGCAGCCCCTACAAAAAAACCACTTTTCCAAACAAAACGCACATTTTCTCAGTCAAAAAAATGTGCGCACGTTTCATTGTTTTACGAGCCCATCACAGAAAAAAGCCCTCTTCTTATCACAAGCCTCACCAAACAGCAGCCCCTTGCCCCCACACAAAAAATGCTCGATTTACCGGCCAAACAACTCTTGGCTGCCATCAATAAATGCCTAAAAGAGCTCGAGGGCGACAAAACTGCCACAGAAACAGCTCTACAACTCAATGAAACCAACAAAACCGGGGCCGTTGTGGTGCACCTTGTTTTCAGCAAACAAACTCCTTTAAGCACCGATCCAAATATCACCCTAACCATCACGGTTTATGGCAACACCCCAGAAATCCCTCCACATGTCCTTGAGCTGCTGCAAGAAACGATCAAAGGCGAATCTTTTTTTAAGCGGCATAAAGGGAAACTTATTGGCATTCCTTGCGCGTTGATTGGCGCAATCGTTCTCGCCCAAAGCCGCTCCCAAGAAGCAGATGGCCAAGCAGGAAGCGGAAGTAGCACGGGAAGCGGCTCTGGAAAAACAAGCGAGCAACCAACCACCCCAACCCCAAATCCCGCGAGCCCCACAGCAAGGCTACCCGATGGCCGCCCCATACCAGCACCCGTCAGAAGACCAGCCCTCCCGCCAAGCGCTCCCGCGTTTGAAGCTGATGCAGTAGAAGATGTAATTCCCCTAGCAACCCAAGATGCGCCAGAACTCGAACGCAATGCTCTTGCGCAAGCTCTTTTAAACACGTTAGGTCATGAATACTCTGAATTTGTAGACCGTGCCCCCAAAGCACAATTAACCCCCATTAGCCAAGAGCTGATCTATACAGATGTGTTCGTGCAGAACAATGTAATGCAAAATGATCTTGCCATTCTCGCTCAAAGCACCGCCCCCGATGACTTTGTAAAATGTGCAATTATCGCCCAGCATACCCCCATAAATCTACATGAGCTGGGAGCTCTTGCAACACACGTACAGCAGCTGAATGCCCACGGGGGACTGAATACCTATATTCTTATGTACAAAAACAGCGAAGGCTCTTTTCGCCTCTTGTATTCTGAAAAAACCGTAGAAGGAGCAGCTTCTCTCGCGCATCACAATTACACAACATTTGAAGAAGCCCTTCAACAACTTGGATGGCTTATTGGACAATTCAACACATCAATACGTACAGGCAAACAATAAACTGTAAAAACATGCAAAACCCCTAAAAAATACAGGCTTTCTAGGGGGCTTATTGCAAAAAGACGCGCAGTCGCCAAACTGAATAGATCTGCAAAGTTTTTTATGAAAAAATAACAGCGTTATGACCCTAAAAATGCTTATTTTGGCAATAGCCACATCCTTGGGGGCTCTTGCAATTGCCACCCCCAGCGAGCAAGCACTTGCCACAAAACAGCCTATTTTAAAGGCGTCTCGCACATTCCCAGCACAAAACACTGTTGCGAATGCAGCCTTTTTTTATACACATGTTGAAGCAGAAAAATCTCTTCCCAGTGCCAATCTTTCTATTTTATTTGTAGCCGAAGAAGCATCCAAAGACGCTTCTCGCAACTTCTCTACGTCCCAATCGCATGCTTCCACTCTAAAAAGCAATGCTCTCGGCGCAAAAAAGCTCATTAAAGCAGTCCAAGAATGTTTTACAAAGCTTCACAAGCCAGAAACGGCAACTGCCGAAACAACCATAAAAATTGACCTTGCCAACCGAAAAAACTCTGTTGTGGCACATCTTTTATTCGAAAAAAACAAAAAACAATCGATTTCTGCAACCGTCACAATGTACGGCTACGCAGAAAAAGTAACTCCGCCCATGCTCAATCTTTTTAAAGCGGTACTCCTTGACGATACCCTGGCGCAAAAACATTGGGGTAAAATGGCTACTTTGGGAAGCGCCGTAGCAACAGCAGCTGGGTTAGCTGCACGCTATGTTGCAACCGCACTCGACGATTTTGTAATCGATAGCTTGGAGATGAATTATGATAAAAAATCTGAAAAAACACCTCCGAGCGAACAACCCCTCTGCTCTTTCGCGGTTGGAGAAGAACTTGCAAAAAATCTGCGGCAGCTCGGCTACACAGTTGCAGATCACGTAGAGCATGGCGATTTTAGCAAACAAAAGCTCTGCCTTTTTTATCCGCCCTCAGACGAAAGTCTTGCTCAAGCGCAAGCCGAGAATCCAATGCTCCATTCAATTCCTGAACGCAAATCAGGGCTATTAAACCTACGCGAGGCCAGCACTGTAAAAGTAGACGACGCAAAACATGCTCCACATATTTTTGTAATTACACGCGATGCGCTGACACAAGCTAAAACCGGTACTCGCACACCCCGTTCTTCGCAGCCTAATCCTATCAAACAAGCACT
>JBEITS010000031.1:0-9739 GCA_040374805.1 Campylobacterota bacterium
CGGTGCCCGTCAAGTAGGCAAAACAACCATCCTCAAAGCGCTTTTCCCAGATATCCCTGTAATCACCTTCAACCCCATTCAAGACGTTCAAGGTGCCCGCAAAGATCCAGCCTTTTTCCTAAGCACCTTTAAGGGACCTGTTATCTTTGATGAAATTCAATTTGCTCCCGAATTATTAGCATTCATTAAGCTTGCTGTGGATCAATCCCCCGCCAAAGGCCAATATTTTCTCACCGGCTCACAGAATTTAAGCATGCTGAAATCAGTAGCTGAAAGCATGGCAGGGCGTGTTGCCGTAATTGACCTTGGCCCCATGATCCTTGAAGAGTTGAACGAGACTTTTACAAAAAACCAAGAAGGCAAAGCTCCCCACCACTGGCTAGAACATTATCTTAAAAACCCCACAAATCTTTTAGAAAATTGCGCTCAACCTGCGCCAAATACCTTTTTGCTCGATACGCTTTTCCGTGGCGGATACCCAGGTCTTATTGGCATGGATGATTCAATGTTGCCATTGTATTTCGATGGCTACCTAAAAACATATATCGATCGCGACGTTCGAACCATGACAGACATTGATCAGCTCATTAAATTTGAATCCTTTGTCACTATTCTTGCGGCCCTAACTTCGCAAGAAATTAACTATGCAGAACTCGGCAGAGAAATTGATTCTGCAGGAAAAACAGCCCAAAGATGGCTCTCAATTTTACATGCAACCTACATGTGGAGAGACGTTGAAGCCTTTTCACTTAACTCCATAAAAAAGGTAAGTCAGCGACGCAAAGGATATTTTGTTGATACAGGCTTTGCATGCCAACTTCTAAAAATCCAATCACCCGAGCAACTTCGTGGACATCCACAATGTGGCGCCCTTTTTGAAACCTACATCAGCAACACTATCTATTCCGTTCTTAAAAGCCTTTTATTTGGTGTTGGAATCTATCATTGGCGCTCTGTTGGAGGAGCTGAAGTTGATATTGTTCTGCACTACGGGAACGCGCTGTACCCCATAGAAGTAAAAATGAAAAGCAACGTAGGTTCCTACGAAGCGCGCGGCATTAAAGCATTTAAAGAAACATACAAAGACAGCTCATTCACAGTGATGCCCGGCATTATTGTCTGCGCAAGTACAACTGCCTATTGGTTAAATGAATCCGTGATGGTACTTCCATGGAACATGCTATGCAAAAATTAACCATTTACCTTACAAGAGCGGTCTTTTACACTGCGTCTCATCCTCTACCTCCACGCAGAGCATTTCGTAGACAGTGAATACAGATTTACAAGCAACTATCCGGGCGCTGCCCCATACGCCCGGAGTGTATATTTTTAAAGATGTGGCTGGCACAATTATGTACATCGGCAAAGCGAAAGACTTGCGCAACCGGTGCACCTCGTACATTTCTCCTGAGCCATTTGACCACAAAGGCCAAACAATAGCCTCAACAGCCATAACACTTGAATTCATCGAAACAAGCACAGAAAGTGCAGCACTGGTTCTAGAAGCAGAACTTGTCCAACACAACCGCCCCCACCTCAATGTGTTGCTCAAGGACGGCCAGCCTTTTTTATATTTTGTAATCACCGCAGAAACCCTGCCGCGTTTTTTGGTCACGCGCACCAAGAAATACAAGGGGATATATTTTGGCCCGTTTATAGAGAAACGACCCATCAGATCGCTGCATGAGTTTCTAACTAAAACCTTTAGGCTTTCAATTTGCGGCAAAAAGATTGCTAACGGATGCCTGCAGTTTCATATGGGTATTTGCTCGGGCAGCTGCACCTCAAACTTTGATGAAAATGATTACAAAAACAGGCTCGCGCTTGTGAAAAAATTACTCTCGAGCGGCAGTACAACGCTTTTCAAGGAACTTGATCGCCAAATTGAGCAGCACAACGAAAAAATGGAATTTGAGATTTCACAAAAACTCGCAAATTACAAACAAAACATTGCTCATTTCTTTGAACACAAAGCCGCAACCACTGACATTCAAGACACCATCACACAACGCACGAGCCGACACATTTGGGTTGCAACTCCACAAAAAATTACGGTACTTAAAGAAAACCACATGCGGTTTACGATTCTTTATTCATTTATAACAGAGGCCCAGGAACCGCTCGACACCTATCTAACAACGTACTACCAGCAATACCCTTCACCCGCGACCATTCTAACCAACCAAGAACTTGAAAACGCTGAACTTTTAGCTTCATTTTTGAGTGAACGCTGGAACCTGCAAACAGAACCTACAGTTAATTCCAACATTGCTGGACACAACGAACACATCGTTAAATTGGCCGAACTTGAAGTTGCAGAAAAAAATCTTCCCGCACAAGACATCAGCAAAGACCTTCAAAAGTTCCTAGGCTTGCCCTCAATGCCTCGAGTTATCGATTGTTTTGATATTTCTCACACCCAAGGCAACAACATTGTGGGCGCATCAGTTCGATTTGTTGACGGAGCTGCAGATAAATCGGGCTGCAGAAAATTTATTATTCAATCGCTCACCAACCAAAACGATTATGCCGCCTTACAAGAAGTTGCATCTCGCAGATATCATTCCATAGAAGAACTACCCGACTTATTGTTGATTGATGGAGGTAAAGGTCAACTGAATGCCGTACTTGCAGTGGTTCTTGACCACATTGAATGCGCCAGCATTGCCAAGCGCGAAGAACGCATATTTTCTCCACGCCTCCCGCCAGAAGGGAAATTGCTCTCTCAAAAATCTAAAGCCGGCAAAACGTTAATTGCACTGCGTGACTACGCACACCATTTTGCTATTTCATTTCATAGAAGCAGGTCAAAGCTTATTCCCGACGAACAAAAAAGCGATAGATAAACATTCCCCAGACACAAAGCAATCCCCAGCAAGTTTGTATAAGATTTGCTGGGGATTATTTTGTCTAAAAAGCACTCGCTTAAAATTGAAGTGATGCTGATGCAAAAATGTGGTACATCTTAGGCACATTCCAGCCGCGGTGCGAAAACTGGCACCCAAGCGTCAGAAGCGGGTTAACCTTGGCATCTTTATTTGCCTGGAAAGGTTCATACGTCAGCGCAACCCCTACATGACGCGTTCTCCATGCAGAATTTTCGTGAAGTTTTTTATATGCAGCTTGCTGGCCCTGATAGGTAGTTCCATAAGGGTTGCCATCAACGGAACGGTTAAGAACACTGCGCACCGTCTGACTTGCACGATCGTCCTTAAACAAATCTTGTCCGTGCAGTACGTAGGCATAATTAACCGTTAAATGCACATTATTTGCGATGTTATGTATTTTAAAATAAGGATTTAACCAGCCCGTCAAACCCGGATTAACCAGCGTGCTCATAAGAAGAGGGCTGTAAGCTGCGGGCTCAGCATAGACAGGCATGCGCATCTCATGGTGCTTAGGACGCTCAAGAAGCATTCCCGTCATAATTCCAACCTTCAGGTAATCTTTCAATCCCAGCTCCAGATTGCCATGAACAGTCATGGAAACTGCCGAGCGACTCAGAGGAATTGATGAGGGATAATTTTGATCTCGCTGCATACCCGTGGGAAGCAATGCCCCCAACAAAAAACTTATATCCAGCGTTCTAAGGCGCAAAAAATATTCCGCATGGCTCTGCACACCTAAATAAATATGCAAATCTCCCACGCCCGGATAATCCCAAACATTTCCCGATAAGCCAATTTTTTGAAACAACTCAGAACGTAAGCGCTCAGCTTTTTCGTCTGTTGATGCATCCTGAACAAAACCTCTTAATGAAAGATCTCGATTAATTTCGTAGCTATTTGTTGCCTGAACCTGGATCAGCGGTAACGATGCACCAAAACAAATTGAACCTCCCTCAACCAGGCGTTTTTTGTACGGAGAATCGTTAAAATATGACGCATAATCGGCCATAGAAATAAAATCTGAATACGCAAAAGTTATACGCTCTGCACGGATGGAGCTGATCGTATTAAATACAATGGACTGGTCTTGCCAAGCAGGAATAAGCTGAAGCACGTCAGGGGTGTACGAGCCTCTTCCCATTTCTTGAGAGTAAATATCAGCACTTTTTGCTAAATCCCTAACATCAAACATCTGAAATACGCCAAGCGCGCCTAATGCATCTGGGTAGGCTTCATCGGAAGAATCAAACGAAAATTTTACCAGAAAATTACGCCCCTCATGAGATGCCCCCACAAGACCATCTACAAGCTCTGGACAAACAAGCGTACGAGGAACCGTGGATTGTAAAGAACTCACAGAAAGGCTCAAAAAAGCCAGAAAAACAAAGAGTCGGAGTCGAACAAAAATCATTTTTATAACGCCAAAATCCTGGGCTTAGATCGTTAGAAAAAGCCAGCCAGCAAGGATATACGCCAGGTTACTCCAACTGCTTCATTCGTCAAGAAAACGATCTGGATATCCCAAGGAATCGCATGGTTGCGCACACTATTCCCCTTCATATAAAGCCATGCTAAACTCGCTTTACGCTAAAAAACTCTACTACGTGGCTCTTATGCACGTAAAAGACACAACCGTCACCCTAGGGATCGTAATGAAGCATTTTATACGCCTTGCCCTCGTCTGCGCACTGGCAGGATCAGCTTTCTTCTTCTATCAACGTTCCAAAAACCACACCGTTTCGCCTTTGGGAGAAACCATTCGGATTGGAATTTCTGCAGACAACCCACCCTTTACCTTTGTTAAAGACGGAAAATTTGTAGGATTTGAGCTCGATCTTGCTCGAGCTATTGCCGCAAAAATTGCCTATAACCTTGAAGTGCTCGATTTAGATTTTTCAGGGCTTATTCCAGCCATTAACAATGACGTTGTTGATGCAGCTCTTGCCGATTTTGGCATCACTGATGAGCGCAAAAAGAATATCGATTTCTCTGAACCATATTACAGCACCAAAAACAACATCGTGATCCTTGGCCATCAAACATATATGTCTTCGTCAGAATTTCCCGATGCTCGTATTGGATATCAACACGGTTCGGTATTTGAAGGAGCTGCAAAAAAATTACAAGCTAAGCTCCCTGGAATTACTGCTGTTGGCTTTCACAGAGTTAACCAAGCAATTCAAGAGCTTCAACAAAAAAGTATCGATATGATCTTAATAGACACCGCCGTGGCGCAGCAGATAACGCAATCTCATGCAGCCCTATTAATAAGCAATCTTGAACTAGACGATGATTCAAATGGCGTTGGTGTAATCTTTAAAAAAGGATCACCTCTCGTTGCAAAATTCAATGAAGCTTTAAAGACACTCAAGGCCGATGGAACACTTGAAGCACTTACGCAAAAATGGCTTACATCAACAGAACAATCAGCACCTCAGACTAAGGAATAAGTAGCAATGATATCGCTGCTATCACAATTTGTGCCAACTGTATGGGCAGTTGCAGAAGGCATCCCAACAACACTTGCATATTCATTTATCCCCTTGCTGGTAGCTTTTGCCGCAGGAACGGCACTTGCTCTTGCAAAGCTTGCAGCTCCCAAACCCATCCGGTGGTTTGTAAACTTTTATGTTTCAATCTTTAGAGGTACGCCTTTGGTCATCCAGCTGATGGTGATCGCCTACGGCTTGCCTGTGATCACAGGAGTAAAACTCTCGGCATTTTTTGCGGGTATTTTAGCATTTTCACTCAACTCTGCTGCATACGTTTGCGAAATTATTCGAGCAGGCATAGAAGGGATCGACAAAGGTCAATGCGAAGCAGCATCAGCACTTTCTATTCCTTATTCGCAAAGCATGCAAGACATCATCTTACCTCAAGCCCTTAAACGAGTGCTTCCAACCCTTGTGAGCGAAAGCATCAACCTTGTAAAAGAATCTGCCATTATTTCTATGCTGCCAGGAACAGGGTTTGATATCACGCGCCAAGCGCAAATTATTAGCATGCAAAACTACTCTTTTTTAGAGCCCATGCTTGCTGCGGCTGTTTGTTATTACATCATTACTTCATGCCTTAACATTGCGGGCAGCATGTTAGAAGACTATCTGCAAAAGGCTCAGGCTCATGATTAAAATTAAAAATCTCTTTAAAAAATTTGGCTCCAAACAAGTTCTTTCTAATGTTTCGCTAACGGTTAATCCCGGCGAGACCATCTGCATTATTGGTCCATCAGGAAGCGGCAAGTCTACTCTTCTGCGTATGATTAACCGCCTAGAAACCCCTACCACAGGGTCTATTTTTCTTGACGGCGCAGAACTCACAGAAACAACAGCAAGCACACTGGTTCGCAAAACAGGCATGGTGTTTCAACACTTTAACTTGTTTGAAAACATGTCGATCATTAATAACGTTTCATACGCACCTATTAATGTACTCAACATTCCCGAGCCTCAAGCGCAACAGAACGCTAAAGACCTTCTCACAAGCGTTGGACTAGGCCTCAAACTGAATGCCTTTCCACGTCAACTTTCGGGCGGACAAAAGCAACGCGCAGCCATTGCGCGGGCACTTGCCATGCGCCCACAGATTATGCTCTTTGATGAAGTAACTTCAGCGCTTGATCCAGAAATGGTTAAAGAAGTCTTGAATGTTATTAAAAAGCTTGCGCACCACGGAATGACAGTTGTACTTGTAACCCACGAGATGGGCTTTGCTAAAGAAATTTCTGACCGAATTGTCTTTATGGATAACGGAGCAATCATTGAAGAGCAAAAAACCGCTCAATTCTTTGAAAACCCCCGACATCCGCGCGTTAAAGACTTCTTGTCTAAAGTTTTATAAGAACAAAAATGAGCTTTATTCATCCATTTGGCCCCGAAGGGCTCCGTAAAAAAATTAGTTACGCCTTGATTGGAATAGGTCTTTTTATTTGGCTTTTCCCTGCGGTTGTAGGCCTTACATGTATTGCGCTAGGGATTGTGCTCTTCAGCCCAGCCACAACAGATGCACTCATTAAAAAAGTACTGCATTTTTTAAAAAACATTCGGCACTAAAAATTATGCTTAAACAACTTTATCAACAAGCGTTGCGTATTGTTCTGCTGTGCGAGCAATTGAATAGAATTTTCTAACCAAAACCGTCCTAGATTCTGCATTACGAGCATATTTATCGTACTCGCTGTACATTTTGATAAGCCCAAATGCCAAATCTACAACTTCATGCGAATCAACAACAATCCCATCAACATCCGGACTAAAAAGACCATTAGGATCGCCCGCGCGCGTAATAACAAACGGCAAACCTACAGCGAGCGCCTCAAGCAGAGCCACAGAAAGACCCTCTGTGATAGAAGAAGAAACATAGGCAGAAAAGCCATGGTACAAGGGCGCAACATCATCTTGCTGGCCACATAAAACTACATGTGCCGACAGCTTTAACCGCTCAACAAGCGCCTTAAGGCTTTCGGCTTCAGGGCCATCACCCACAATGCACAGCATCGGCAAATCACCAACCTGGACATCGTTTAATGAAAATTGTGTCTGTAAAAACACATTAAATGCTTCAATTAAATTAGCAAAAGCTTTTACGGGAATAAGCCTTCCAACCGCTCCAAACACAAATCGGCCCGCAGAAAGTTTAAATTTATGGCGCAAATCGTGCCGCAACTTTCCATCGAGCAATGCCGAAACATTTACCCCGTTTTCTACAACAACCACCTTATTCTTGAGCCGTTTGCCAAGGAAAGGAAGTTGAATGTACGAATCTAAAACAGAATGTGCAACAGCAATAACTTTTCCGGGAAAAACTATCGCTGTAAAGCCATCGAGATATCGCCTAAAACAGCCCAAGAATTGAGCATTATTGTGCCACACAGAAATAAGCGGAATACGCTTTATCCAACACAAGAAGCGAGCAAAAATATTGGCCGACCAGAGCGACGAAAACACAACATCTGGACAAACAGCATCGATGGCTTTTGAAAGCCTGAAAAAATTACGAATAAATGTAATAGGATTTGAAGTTTTTGATGACGAAAGCTCAATAATCTCAACGCCTTTAGAACGGAGCCGCTCGGCAATTACGCCACCATGAAAGCAAACAATCGTATGAACATCATTATTCCTAGGCCACGCATTAATTAAGTTCTCAAGAAAAACTTCAGCGCCACCAATTTGCAACCCAGGAATAATGTGCAAGATCTTCATACAGCCCTAGCGTACTGCTTAAATATCACCATCGAATGCATCGTCAGCATCGCCATCACCCTCACCATCACCCAGCGGCAATGTGATATCTTTATCAAAGAATGATCGAAGTTTTTTGCTTCTAGATGGATGACGCAACTTACGCAATGCCTTAACTTCAATTTGGCGAATACGCTCTCTGGTAACCGCAAAATCCTTCCCCACTTCTTCAAGTGTATGTTCGGATGCAACGTCGATACCAAACCGCATCTTAAGAACTTTCTCTTCACGAGGAGCAAGCGTTTTAAGAACTTCTCGCACGCGCTCCTTAAGATCGTCATTCACAACAGCATCTACAGGCGTATATTCGTTTTCATCTTCAATGAAATCTTTGAGATACGTATCGTCACCATCACCCACAGGCGTTTCTAACGAAACAGGTTCTTTAGAAATTTTGATGATGTTTTTGATCTTTTTCTCATCGATATTTAATTCTTTAGCAAGTTGAGCATACGACGGCTCTTTACCCGTTTCTTGAATTGCAATACGCGTAAGTTTGTTAATTTTTGTTAAGGTTTCAACCATATGAACCGGAACACGAATTGTTCTGGATTGATCAGCAATCGCCCTGTTAATAGCCTGCCTAATCCACCACGTTGCATAGGTCGAAAATTTAAATCCACGCTCAAACTCAAATTTCTCAACAGCCTTAAGCAACCCAATGTTACCTTCCTGAATAAGATCAAGGAAATGCAAGCCACGATTGATGTACTTTTTAGCAAGGTTCACAACAAGCCTAAAGTTAGCTTCTGCAAGCTCGTCCTTAGTTTTTTTATCAAGAACCTGAGCTCGCTCGAATGATTGATACAAGCCGATAATTCTATCTCTGCTGATACCTGCCTCAGCTTCAATTTTTTTAATAACCTTAACATCAGCACGGCCCGTCTGAGTGAGCTCTTCAATCTTAGCAAGATCTTCTGGGCGAGGGTTTTTAATTCCCTTATAGAACGCTAGTTGCTCATCAAAGGTTGTTAACTCACCTTCTCGCTCTTTAATTTTAAGAACGAATTTCTCAATTCTTCGACCAAACTTTTTGATTTGTCGGTTGGAGAACTTAATTTGGCGAACGGCTTCTGCAATTGCACCTTTATTAAGCTCAACTTCCTTCAACATCTCTTCTTTTTTACCGGGCTCAGAAAGCAGCTGGCGGTACGAACGATAAATTTGCTCTTCTTTATCTACGCACTGCTTAACAACCGCAATTTTTTGAAGAAGGGCATCGCGCTCTTCTTCAAGTTTAGGCATGTTATCTTCGTTATAATCAGAGAACTGGATAAGTTCTTTTAAGAAAAAAGGATCGCGCTGGATTCTTTCTGTCATACCAAGCAACTCTTTGGTCACAAACGGAAATTTGCTAATTACTTCAAGCGAAACGCGCTTAGCTTCTGCAATTTTATCCGCAATAACTTTTTCAGTGACTTTGTTGAGCAAAGGAATTCGGCCAATTTCACGCAAGTAGAGCTTAACAGGATCATTAAGTTGACTTGGCTCAGCTAAACTTCTAATTTTATCGATTTCTTTTTCTGGAAGAAGTTCTTCATCATCACGCGCCTCTTCTTCTTCAACAGAATCCAAATCATCCATTGTTGCTTCTAAGGCTTTTTGATA
>JBEITS010000104.1:0-3401 GCA_040374805.1 Campylobacterota bacterium
AAGCTGCTAATTGATTAGTCTTTCAGGATGGCTCTGGAACCGCCCTGAAAAACGGGTAGGATGGGTAGTGAAGTGTTGTAATGTTTAGTGTGTTCAGAAATAAAGGAAAAAAAATGACACATACATTTAAAAGAGCAGTATTGTTTGCTGCTGTAGTTTCGATGGGCGCAGCTTCAGCTGTTTCGATGCCTAAGGTTTCGATGCCTAAGTTTGTTGGCAAAGCTAAAGATGCTGTTTCGGCAAAAGCACAACAAGTTAATGATTTTGTTTGCTCTCGCAACGGAACCTACCTTTTGTCAGCTTTAACAGCGCTTAAGTTTGGCCAAGGTTTCTTGGGAACGGATGCTTCTTCTGTTTCAGCAAAAACAGTAAGGGGAATTTCAGTTTCTGCTCCTGTAGCAAAAGTAGGCGCAAAATCCAAGGGCGGTTTAGTTGCACTTGCTCCGTTTACGGTTGATTCTTCCGCAATGGAAATGCCTCGTCGCACAAAAAAAGCAGTTCTTTACAAAGCTGACGATGTAGACCTTGGCTCTAACAACGCTGGTGACGAAAGAACTGCTGCAGTTCCAGGAACATGGGGTTCGCTTGGTCTTGATTTTGGCGTAGACTTCAGTTCTAAGTCAGCTGGATTTTTGAGTGTAGCTAAAGGTCTTCACTCGGCTGCAATCTATGTTGGCTGGTCAATGAAGGCTGCTAACGTTGTTCGCAAGATCCAAGCAAAGCGTGCTGCTGCTAAAGCTGCTAAGCCTGCTCAAGCGTAATATCAAAAACTGATATTCTCGTACAATTTTGTACAAAAAAAGAAGCCGGTGGGGTTATTCCTGCTGGCTTCTTTTTTTATTGTTGGGTGGGCTTCATAACGATATTCCAGGGAACTGCGAGCACATTGCTATCGAGCCAATAACAATCCTGCCCTGCGTAGACAATAATTCCCGGCATAACTTTTTGAGATGCGCTCTCGTATGTTTCACGGAATGCTTTAAGGCCTCGCGCATCATGCTTTGTTAAATTGCTGCTTGCCTTGATTTCAATCGGGTAGAGAGCATTTCCTTGTTCCAGCACCAAGTCGACTTCTGCTCCGCCACTTGTGCGCCAATGATACACTCCAGGCTGAAATGAACGTGTGTTGAGTACTGAGAATATCATGTTGCTCACATAGGTTTCAAACAATGCACCATGTTGCGGGTGGCCAAGAAGTTGCAGGGGATCCACAATTCTTAACATAAAACAGGCTAGTCCAGTATCAACAAAATACCCCTTGCTTTTAGCGGTTACACGCTTAATTGTATTGCCGCTGTAGGGTGCAACATCTCGCCATAGGTAGGTTGCTCTTACCATGTCAAGCCATCGCTCTGCTGTGTCGCGGTGTGAGGTAATTTCACGTCCAAGCTGGCTATAATTAATTTCTTGGCTCGTTAATGCAGCAAGTAACGCTACAAAGTGACGAAATTTTTCAATTTGCTCAACTCCAGCTTGCGTACGAATGTCTCGACTTACGTATGTTTCAAGGTAGCTGTCAAAAAAGTGTCCCAATGTTCGTTCCGGCATATTGATTAGACCTGGATATCCCCCACGCCATATTGCCTGCGTGGTCGTAAGATTGTTCATTATTCCCTGTACGTTATCCACGATTTGTTTGGGATTATCGAGATAGTGCTCAAGCCAATGTCGTGGTGAAGGTCCTTTTTCAGTCATGGAAAATTGTTCTGTGATTTCGTACGCCATCATAGGTGTTAAGCGAACGATCATTACGCGGCCGGCCATACTTTCGGAAACATGGCGCAAAACACTTAAGTTTTGCGATCCTGTTAGAAAATACTGGCCTTTTGCGTCGGATTGATCGACTTTGATTTTTAGATAAGCCAAAAGTTCAGGCGCAAATTGTATTTCATCTAAAATAACCGGCCCTTTAAATTGATCTAAAAAATATTGGGGGTCTTTGCGTGCATTAAGAACATCATGCTCTGGATTAAACATAACCACAGGATAGTTAGGAAATAATTGTTGAAGTAGGGTGCTTTTCCCTACTTGGCGAGGACCAACAAGCAAAATAACTTTTGCATGCGCCGCCATAAAACGGATTTCTTCTTCAATATAACGATGTTTATACATGTAATTTTCAACACAATCCGCAAATTCCCTTGCAGTATTCGTATACTATGCGAAAAGTACAAGGGAATTACAAGGATTAATGTGTTTTTACAGTCGCTGACTGAAAGCTAATGTTAACATGCTATCCCGTTATTTTGCTCATCAAGCGCCTGAGAAGGCCAGGTGAACTGGCTGCGCTTTCTTCTTCTGGTGGCGTATCATTGGTTTGGAACGCAAGAAAGCTATTATCAAACGGTTATCTACCTTTTATTGGCTGCAAACAATATGACAGTCACTGCCGAAGATATGACCAACAGGGGGCGGGCAGATTTAGCGGTTGTTCTGCCAAAAGCTGTTTATATTTTTGAGCTCAAAATGGATCAACCTGTTGTGGTGGCGCTCGAGCAGATTACAAGAAAAAATTACATCGAAAAATACGTGAATCTTGGACTAAAAATGTATCTTGTGGGGATGGAATTAAGCAAAGAAGACAGGGTGGTCAAAGATTTGCTGTGCCAGCCGTATGAGCATGAAAATTCATAAGATTTTGCTCAATGTTACCCCGTTATCTTGCTCATTAATCGCCTGAGAAGCCCAGGGTGATCTAAGGACTTTGGGGTATTTGTAAGTTTTCTAATTTGGGTTTGAGTTGCTCCCAGAAAGTTAGGAGCGCTTGGGCATCAACCAGAAGTTTTGCGATGCATTTAGCCGTTTCTTCATCATCATCAGGATAGTCGTGTGTAAGATCATTTCGTAGATCGCGTAGGTGTAGCCAAAGCGTTATATCGTCAAGAAAGCCTTTTTGGTTAAGAATAGTGAGTCTGCTTTTAAAAGAAAATTCTTCAACTTCATGTATTTCCAGGATAATTGGGAAGATTTTAGCGCCTATAAGGTCTTGTAGTTTGCTAAACCTTCCGCTGAGCATGTCGATTTGCCCCATTTTGTTGTCAGAAAGATTTGCAAGAGTGTCTGCCGTAATAGGCATCAGTTTTTTGACGTTCTTAAGTGCTCCCTGGAGCCGTCGCGCATGCGTATTTGAGGTTTTTATATGAAAAGCTAAATGCTCTTGAGTGGTGATCATACCAATAAAATCCCTGTATCTCTTGCCTCTTGGTAAATACGTAATGTTTTATTTTGGGCCAAAACTTTAACAATTATGTCTATTTTTTGTTCCCCGAGGTGCTCTTGTAGTTCGATCCAGAAGGTTGATCGCCTGGAATCTGCCTTTTTTATGTCATCGCAATGTGTTTCGATGTATAAATCGATATCTCCACCACGTTTTGAGTCATCAACGCGTGATCCGAATAGCC
>JBEITS010000039.1:0-8563 GCA_040374805.1 Campylobacterota bacterium
GGATTCCTATGACTCATAAAAAAAAGCGAGCGAATTGCACAATTGTGTGCATTCGCTCGCTAAAAAGTAGACCGAAGCGTCAATTATTACGCAACGATGTCCTTAAGTTGTTTGCCTGGCTTGAACTTAGGAACTTTTTTGGCAGGGATTTTCATCTTAACGCCTGTTGCTGGGTTAACACCAACGCGTTCCTTGCGCTTCATTACTTCAAAAGTACCAAAACCTGTTAAAACAACAGACTTGTTCTTTTTAAGTGATGATTCAACGATACCAATAAAAGCTTCAAGTGCATTTTTGCAAGCAGCCTTAGAAAGGTCTGTTTGCTTTGCCATAAGCTCAACGAGTTCCGCCTTGTTCATATGACATCCTCCGTGGTCTTGTAAACTAAAATAACCTGCCACAACCGATTGTGGCATATCTTACGCCCCTGAGAATTGTTGATCTGAGCGAATTTGTCAAGGAACCAAGTAAAGTCACACTGTGAGAAAATATTATAGAACGGGTTTTAGGCACTTTTTACCCAAACGATCATTGATAGGATCGCTGATTGGGCATTAAAGAAATTTAGAAAGCAAGGTCGCTCTTTTAAGCCGCAAAGAACTTGGCTTACCTGCCCAGATCAACTTACCACACAAAGGCAGACGAACACACAACGAAGAAAAAATACTGAATTATAAAAGCAGTCTGCCTGCGCTTACATCTACTCTTTAGCTGCACAGCAAGACGTAGCCTTGGCAAAGACTGGTGCCGAGGACCGGACTCGAACCGGTACGAGCGTTACACTCGAAGGATTTTAAGTCCTTTGCGTCTACCTATTCCGCCACCCCGGCACACAAAAATATCAATGGAGGCGGCACCCGGAATCGAACCGGGGATCACGGTTTTGCAGACCATTGCCTTGCCTCTTGGCTATGCCGCCGACCAGCCACAATAATACCTATTCCAAAGCATCATGACAAGGGGCTTTGCGTCGCCCAGCAAAATAACGTTATTATTTTCCGATACAGAACGAAATAAATACCTGATCAAGGACTGTTTCCGTCACATTTCGGCCCGTCATATGCACAAAATTCTGCAACCCATCACGTAAATACATCGCCGCAAGCTCATATTTGGGCTGTGGCCAAAGAAACGGCTCAACAGCGACAATCAATTGATGCACAGACTTAATAATGCCCGCATGACGCTCATTAAGCATAAATGGAGGAGTTGATGATTCACTCAACTGCTGAATTTTTCGCTCAAGCGCAGCCATAATCGAATCAATGCCAAAACCACTCAAGCCAGAAGCCTCAACAACTGTAGAAATTTTAAGAGAATCTAATTTTTCGATAACACTGCCTACAACAACAGCATCAATCTTGTGCTTAATAAGAATAGTTTTATGAGCATGCACTGAAGCCAAATCAACATACAAACCCCATTCAAACTGATTGATAGGCCGAGAGACATCAACAACAAGCAGAATAATATCGGCAAGAACAGCCTCTTCGTGCGAGCGCTCAATCCCAATTTTTTCTACAACATCTCCCGAGCTTCGAATGCCTGCCGTATCAACAATCGTCAACATGCTTCCAAAACACGTAATCGTTGCATCAACAACATCACGCGTTGTACCCGCAACATCACTCACAATCGATCTATTTCGTCCAATCAACGCATTAAACAGCGTTGATTTACCTGCATTTACAGACCCAATGCACGAAACCCTAAATCCCTGGCGAACATGCCGCTGGCGATCCAAATCAACCATCAGGCGACTCAGTTGCTCCAAAAGAACTGAATATTCTTTAGCAACCAAACCCGCATACGCAAGATCGGCCTGCTCTTCTTCAACAAATTCAAAACTTGCCTCAACAACAGCCAGCAAACGAACTATTTGCTGTTCAACTTCATGAACGTACGACGAAAGAGCACCGCGAACTTGACGCAACGCAAGAGCAACAGATTGCTCAGACTGCGCAACAATCAATTCATGTATTGCTTCAGCTTGGACTATATCGATTTTATTATTTTCTAAAGCCTGGCGAGTAAATTCCCCGCGCTCAGCTTGTCGAGCCCCTGCAAGAATACAGGCGTCGATAATATGTTGCACAATCCACGGATTACCATGACACGTAATCTCTATGGTATCGTGCCCCGTGAACGTTCGCGGGGCACGCATTACCAAAAAAAGAACTTCATCGAGCATGCGCCCATCTTCAGGATGGCGAATTTGGCCGTAGTGAATGGTGTGTGTTGCAAGATCTGCAAACCGCACACCGCCCGAAAGATGCGCAACACGGTCGACAACCTCAAACGCTCCATCACCTGAAACACGCACGAGAGCAACTGCTCCTACGCCCCGTGCGGTGCAACATGCAACAATAGCATCTGCTTTTTTATTGATCATGAACCTAAGTCAAACCTCAACGGCTCCTGACCTGGGTGGGTAAGCGCAATACGCAAACCTCTAAAGCGACGCTTATGTTCACGCTTCAAAAATTGAAGAAGAACAAAAGAAAGCGCTGCATACAATGATCGGCTCAATTCAGAATCAGCGATAAAATCACTGCTAAATTGAACATGAAGAACTTTTCCAGAAACACTCGATTCAAACGAAACATTATACCCAATGGTTGTAATAATTTCAGTCAACCAAGCGTTAATGCTTTCAACGTATGAAGCTTCCCACGCATCGCCCAAGCCATTATCATCGTGGCTAGCACTTTGATAAACAGATGATGATACTTCATTGTTCGATACTTGATGTTCGGTAGAGGCTGTGTACGCATTCATATTGGTTGCATCAGAATCGAGCACATTATTGCTCTCTTCGCCTTCAACATAACTCAACAAGCCACGAGAACGAACGCCCGCTTGACTAGAAGACGCACGGTCTCCGCTGCGGCGACGATCGTTACGATCATTGCGGTCACTTCGCTCACTACGATCAGAACGCTCACTCGTACGGCGACGATCATTACGATCTGTACGCTCTGAGCGGTCACCCCTCAGCAAAGAACCTTCAGCCCTATCAAAGCTATCAGCTCGCTCTGTGCGCTCGCTGCGATCTGAACGCTCTGTGTTGCTGCGACGCTCATCGCGGCCATGTTCTGAGCCATTACGAGCACCCGCAGATCGCGGAGCGCGAGATTGGGCTGACGCAGGAGAACCAGGCGCAACAAGTGGCTTATAGGTTATAGAAACAACAGCAGGCTTGGATGAAAAACCAAGAAAGCCTCGCTTACCTTGTTCGTGGATTTTAACAGAAAATTCTTGTGGACGTCCCGCAGACTCCCAAGCTTGAGAAATTGCTCGTTCAATTGACGGAGCTTCTTGAAGTAATGACTTCATGTCTTAAAGACCTTTCCAGGGACCAACTCGAGAAAAATCCTCACAGGATACCGCAGGAGCAAGCAAATACCCATGAGCACATCTCGGCACAAATGAAACTAGCGGCACCCTAACGCGGTGACACGCAACCTCATTGTGGCCGACCAAGACCCAAGACGTCAAGTCCAAAGCTCACAGAATATACTTAGATAATTTAAAAGATTTGTTTTTTGAAAAACGCAGAATGCGATAGCTCCAATAAAATTGGAGCGGGAGACGGGATTCGAACCCGCGACCCCTGCCATGGCAAGGCAGTGCTCTACCACTGAGCTACTCCCGCGTAATATCCGAAGAAAATCTCCGCGGATATACAACGGCAAATGTACTGCACAACTTTTTACGTGTCAACCCAAAAACCATCAATTTTGGCTGAAATCTCCACGCTATTTTTACTACAGCGCAAAAAACCGACTAATTTCCTGCTCAAGGGCACCCTGGTCTTTATAACCTACAGACATCCCCACACGCCGCCCATTATTGAAGTACACAAATGCCGGAATAGAGGAAATACCATAACGCGCTGCAATCTCAGGACAGTCATCAATATTCAACTTCACAAATTTACACACCGCATTCATCTTAACAGACGTTGCCTCAAAAACTGGCGCAACCATCCTACAAGGCCCACACCATGGAGCAAAAACATCTACAACAACGGGCAAGCTAGACTGAAGCACTTCAACATCAAATTCGTGTTCTTGGATAAGGCGCACCATGACATATCTCCTAAAAAGAATCATAAATACCGACGCGAGTATGGCACAAAACCACACAACTCACCAGGCACCATCCTGCCTAGTGTGATGCAATTTTTGCATAAAACGCTGAACACTCATCCAAGCCCTCAATTCCTGGCTGCTCAATTGCATGCCACGCGCTCTGATCGCGCGGCTCTACAAACCGCGACCACCTGTTGAACCAATAGCCATCATTCGCATCCATTGCCCTATCAAGCAAGGCGTAATCCTGAGGAGAGCAGAATTTTGAAAGCATCAACACGGTACTGTGCGAAACACTGCATCCAAATTTGCGCTCGACAACCGATCTGACGCGATCAAAAGCTGTATTAAACGTAAAGAGCAGCAAGCTTCTTTCTCCCGAGCCCAACACCTTACAAAAACTAGTCAAAAACCAATCAAGCGAAACAATAGGCGCATACGCTGAAATAATTCCACGAGGCATCAGGCGCTGAACAGCAGACTTTACCATTGACGCACATTCACGAACGTTTTTAGACGCAAAATCAATCAGGCTTTGCACTTTTCGCTCACGAATAACCCAGGCAATAAAATCCTTAGGAACCGCTACCAGCCCCATACTCTTAGAAAACGCCTCGGCCAAAAATGGATCATTCAACATAAGAGAACTAAAACCACCTGTATCCTTGCGCCCATAAAGCTCAAAATCTATCGTAATTCCACCCAGAGAAAGGTATTCATTTAGTTTGTTTTTTGCGAAAAACCCACAAAATGCCTCCAAAGGTTGAACAACCTCTTCTTGCCAAAAAAGCTTACTACAGGGCGATGGAATGTCTGGATAAGAAACGCCATACAAATCCACAGCACATTCTTTGGGCAAATGCTCCCCGTAAAGATTATTGGCTATTTCAAACCCAACTAAAATCTTAGGCGCGGGCAACTCTCTTCGAACACTCTCCGCCTTAAGCGCTTTGGCAAAACGAGAAAAACCGGCCTCAAACATCGCACGCTTTTCTGGATTTTTAGCATGCACACCGTAATACATCTGTGGAGACAAACTAATCCACGCATACTCAATTCCAGACTCGAGCAGGGAAGCAACTAAGTTCTCTTGCTGTAAGCGTTTGCGAGCCAATTCCGTTCGCGTTTCTCGCCCTGTTTCGTCAAACTCAACAAGTTCCATCCAAACTGTTTTGATAGGTTTTTTACGAAATGCAGCCTTTTTTGGGAGAGGCAAAGAACTCAATGCAGCAACAGAAAACTTCTTTGCGGCATCAAAAAAACCTTGCGAGGTTCGCAATTCTGGCTCTCGAGCCCAAACATTTACATCGCGCCAAAAATGCCCCACCAACTCCTCTAAATGGCGCTGCTTTTCTATCTCAAAAGGAAGCATAAATATATCTTCTGCAACACCCATGGTTGTCATAAGCGAACCATACGTGACAACAAAAGAATGATTGCGTTCAGCGCTAAAAAAACACATCCCCAGGGGCTGCAGCGCAGAAAAACCATCCTCAACAGCGCCGTCAAGCGGGAACGCGCACAATACATCTCCCGCATCATTTTCAAGAAAAACATCTGAATATTTAGATGCCGCCCGAGAGGCCTTAGAAGGCAATCGTAGCGAAGTATGATAACCAAACTTTCTTGATGCAAACGGATTAGTCAGAAAACGCATCATTGCTTTTTGAAAATCGTCCATAGAGTCTTCTGGCCCCTTAAGAAGCGAGCGCAAGCCGAGGGCTTTAAACACAGCATTCGCTTTTCGCACAGAACGCACCTGGGAGGCGCCCAGCTGGGGGAGCATGATAACCGTAGTGCCTCCCGGCAAAGCCGCAGACTTAGCAAGAGCACTTTTAACAAATTGCCCCACAACAGAAGCCTTACCTGAACGCAAGCACTCTTCGTTAATAATAAAAATAGATAAGAGCGGCTGAGGCTTAAAAACGGCCTCAAGCCCGAGCGCTAAAGAATCTTCTAAAGATCGATACGTAACAGCCCAACCAAGTTTTTTTAAAAGATCCATTGAGTGTTGATACAGTTCAGCAGGGTGAATTCCCGCATCAAAGATAAGGGCACGCGCATTCTTTACGTGCCCGTCATTATTTGAAAAAAGGCCATAATTTACACAAAAACAAGCAAAAACGAGTAAAAATCTTAATCTCACGCAAAACCCTCACTCAGCTAAAAGGCTCAAAAAACACGCAAACCGAGAAAAAACAATCTCAGCTCATGGAGCGCACCTCTAAACTAAAAGATACATGTTTAAAAACCCAGAGTTGCGCGTTTTTGCGAGGCAAGTATAATTATCGATAGTCACTCACATGAAAACCGTGTATTACGGCATCATACCTCTAGTTCAGAGATATCCGCTATGAAAGCATCCAATCTGACAAAAGAGACCGTTCTTAGTTTCGGTCTCACCGAGCGAAATTTTCCAAATTTCAACGTCGGCGACACAATTGAAGTTGACCAACTTATCCAAGAAGGCGACAAAGAACGTGTTCAAAAGTTTATCGGTTACGTTATTGCATTTCACCACAATGGTGCCGGCACAACGTTTATCGTTAGAAAAATGGCAAGCGGGAACATTGGGGTAGAAAAAATCTTCCCATATTACTCTCCAACAATTTCAGCTATCAGAGTAGTCAAAGAAGGCGCTGTTCGCAGAGCTAAATTGTTCTACATTCGTGGCGCTGTTGGTAAAGCTGCTAAAATTAAGGATAAAGCTAAGGAACCAACACGACGCACCAAAAAAGGTGATACCGTTGCTCCTACAGCTGAATCTGCTGCTGAAACAGCATCTGCAGCCTAAAAAGCACAGAATTTTGTAAAAAAAGCCTCGACCTAAAAATCGGGGCTTTTTTTACGCCCCTACACAAATCCACACGTTCTTAAAACCACACAAGGAACGAATATGTCCAACCACAAACCTCTAACTATCGGCAAGATCATGAAAAAAACGCCCTTATTGTAGCTCTCATTTTTGCTGCAAAAATAATCGTCAGCGCTGTCCGCTGGGGAGACACAGACCCCGATCGCACAGCTCGAAGAGCAGATGCAGATGAGCGTCGCGCCAAGAAGGCCGAACGCAAACGCTTAAAACGTGAAATCAGAGAGCTTCGAGAAAAAAAACAAGCAAGCAAAAACGAAACACACAGCTCACTGCACACGCTAGGCTCAAAATTGCTTGATCACAGCACCATCACCGGACACTACATGTCGATTGGCTCACTCACCTGCAATCATTGCACTATCGGTTCATTAAATTCAACAGGCCCACTCACACTGCGACACACAAACGTTAAAGGCAACACAAGCTCTATTGGAGCTGCCGAAGCACAAGACTGTTCGCTAGGGGCGTTCAACGGAACTGGGAGCATTGACCTCAAAGACTCAAAAATCGAAGGAAGCTTTTTAAATACAGGAGCAGCGCAGCTCACCAATAGCCAATTCAAGGAAACAACTATAATCGGCAAACTTATTGCAACCTCAGCAAACTGCCAATCGATACATCAAACTGGCCACGCAGAACTTTTAAGCTGCACGGCAAAAACAGGGATGTTCACGGGAAGTCTAACGGCAAAAAAATGTTCTATTGAAGACCTAAAAGTGACTGCAAAAACGATACGACTCACCGATTGTTCAGTAAAATCACTTGTTGTTAGAAAACAAAATCCATCAAAGAAAACAACTGTTCACATTGGTAATTCACCCGATGCCACACGAGAAACATACATCGCTAAAATTATGTGCGAAGACCCAACAACCGAAATTATTTACTCAGCTAACACGCGCAAGGCAGATGAAATAGTAGGAACAACACACATTACATACGCATAACAAAAAAATATCCGTATAATTTAGGGCCTCAAGACATTTTATATGCTTAGGCCCTAATCATGTCCTTTAAAAAAATTTTATTCATCACCCTCTGCCTCGCCCCTCTTACCTCAAGAAGCATCTTTTCGGCACTTCCTGCACGCTCAACCAATTTTTCTGGATGCTCTTTTGAAAACCACCGAGATGTTTCGGGCGATCTTATTGCTTACAACGCAACCCTAAAATCGCTCACCATTGAGGGAAGTGCAGACCTAGAAAACGCTACAGTATTTCAGGAACTACGAGTTACCGATGAATTACACTGCAAAAACTGCACCATCGGATCTCTTTTTAGTCAGGCAAACATAATGCTAATTGGCACAACCGCAACAGGAAAAATAACATCTTCCGGAAAATTTCATTGCAGAAACAGCATATTGCAGGAGCTTGCAACATCAGCAAACACCACTATCGACACTACAACAATCATTGGCAACACAGAAAATACTGAGGGCTCAACTACCGCAACACACTCAAAATTTGCAGACATCACACTACATGGCGACTTTAAGGGCAGAAACATCTCATGCAAAAACCTTTTTGTAAAAGGCACAACAAACCTCTTCAAATCAACTGTTCTTGAAGCAGCAACACTCTCTGGAGAAACA
>JBEITS010000139.1:0-1743 GCA_040374805.1 Campylobacterota bacterium
CCGAATACAATGGATTTAAAATCTGCTTTAACCAAAAAAGTTTGTACGGAAAAGACATCACGCGGATAGGCGAAATTGTTGCCGCACAAACACACAAAAACCCTGCACTTGCTCAAGGAGGCATCAAGCATTACGATGCGCTCTCCAAATACATCAACTATCTTACGTTTGAATTTGCACACCTTGAGAACATGGAACGTTCCATCATTTTTGACTGCAACAGCAGCCCAGCAGCTCCCGTAATTCATGCACTCATCAGAAAATTAAACTGGAAAAATTGCTCAACCATTCATGATATTGTTGATGGAACATTCCCTCATCAAAAGCCCGACCCAACGGTTGATAAAAATGGCCTTATCCTCAAAGAATTACTTGCGCAAATACCCGCAACTTTTGGAATTGGATTTGATGGAGATGCCGACCGGATGGCTGCCCGCACAGAGGATGGAGAGCTCATTTCAGGCGATTCTATGCTTGCAATTCTGAGCAAAAAAGTGCTGCAAGAATATCCTAGCGCTCACATTGTTTTTGATATCAAAAGCAGCAATGCCCTCACCCAGGTCATCCTACAAAACGGTGGAATCCCCATCATGTCGCCCACCGGACACAGCAACATCAAGGTGACTATGGCTGCGCACAACGCCCTTTTAGGTGGTGAGCTCAGCGGGCACTTCTTTTTTGCCGATACATCTTTTGGATATGACGACGGCATTTATGCCGCGCTCCGACTTATTGACCATCTCTGCTCCACTCAACAAACACTCACTCAAGCAGTGAGCGAAATCCCGAAAAGTATTTGCACGCCCGAACTGCGCATCCCGTGCCCTGAACAAGAAAAGAGTGCAATTATCGCCAACGTTACTTCATTTTTCGCAACAGCAAGCGATGCAAAAATAATCACCATAGACGGCATTCGTATTGAGAAAAAATATGGCTGGGGAATCTTGCGTGCCTCCAACACAGAGCCCCTTCTGTCATTGCGCTTTGAAGGAGAATCGCCGGAAGGCCTGCAGCATATAAAAAGTGATTTTCTAGAGATCCTTGAAACCTGCATAGACAAAGCAGACCTCAACAAACATTTCTCTTTATAACAAAGAATGTGGGGCACGTTAATTGTGCGTGCACCACAAACTCTTTTTACTCATTTCACGGCTCTAGCCTTGTGGCATAAAACACAAAAAATGGGGTGTTTTATGCCACAGAACCAACCCTTTTGCAGCCGTCAAAAAGAAGCTCTATTCTCAATTTAGCACTGCACCAACAACCATATGATCGATATCGAAAAAAAATATATGAAATTAATGCTAAAAATCCTTGCTATAGCACTCGCTTGTTCTATGTCCCCAAACATTTCCGCACACACTCCGGCCGATGTAATTGCAGCCTACAAACAGCAAATAAATGATGTAGAGACGGGAAATACAGATTTATACTGGGCAGCCAGGGATCGCCCCAACGCTGTTCTTAATTATTTTCTAAAGAATGCGATTGTGCGCTATACAAAACAAAAAAACGGCTCAGAAACCATTAATCTTGAAGAAACAAATCCCCTCCGTACGGCCCATAATGATGGAAAAGTTTTCACACCAGATGAATTTGATGAAGTAATCTTGGAGCTTACAAAGCTTTATCGACAGAAATGTAGAGAATGGCGCGTTGCTACAGAATCAATAGCTTTAGGCTAAAACACTTCATTGAATATGCACAAAAGGACATGTTTATGGCATGTCCTTTTTTATTTTC
>JBEITS010000096.1:0-3893 GCA_040374805.1 Campylobacterota bacterium
ACAGAAAATTGCACACATACTTTATACAGCATAATATACCTCCCAACAACCGAGCGTTCGTGACTCACAGAAAAGTTGCGAGCGCTCTTTTGTTATAAAAACAACTCTTTTTATAACAAACACCGCCACACCATATAAAAGTTCTTTTTTAACTGACTCTAGAGCTTTAGTGTTCACGCGTATTCTTAGTGATTCTTAAAGATGTTAAAAAAAATAAAGCTTTTATTTGTTGTATGCCTTCTCTCAAGTATATCCATGGCGCCTGCCCCCGGACCACTTTTACCTATTCTCGGAATCGCTGCAACAGCAGCCCTCTGGAAAGCTTTCCGCCAACAAACCGACAATAAAACTCCTTCTGACGCTGACAAGACACCCGATGACGATAGAGCTCCTTGTGGTGGCGCTGGAGAGGCAACCGATCCTGCAACGCCTATTGATGAGACCGTCGATGCTGATGAAATTCCTTGTGGTGGCGCTGAAGAGGCAACCGATCCCACGACTCCCATTGATGGGGCAATCGATGCTGATGCAGCTCCTTGTAGTGGCGCTGGCGAAACAACCGATACCGCTACATCTATTGATAGGGCAACCGTGAGCCGCAGATTATTCGCCTTGCCCGATGACAAGCCCCTTAGAACAGCCCTTGCACTCGAACTTGGTAAATTACGCAACCAACCCAACTCCGACACAGAACCTCAAAAAGAAGACGAACGATCTCTCTCATTAAGATATGTCGAAAGCATGATTAATGAATTAGAAACAGCACTTAAAACATCAAGCCATAAAGCTCTCAGAGAAGGTACTTTTGAACGAATACTTAAATCAAAAATGGAAGAGGCGCTCAGCTATCTTCATCCTGATGCGCTTAACTTTCCACTCCTAACCGTTTATTTAAGAATCGCAACAGACGCACTTTTTCTTTCCAAAGGGCCAGATTTCACCAAAGATCTACAGAATAAGAAGAACCCATCAAAAGCCACTGCTTGGAGAAATCCCATGTTTGATGAAGTAATACGAGGGTCTTTGGAGTCTCTTGACTGGAGTACTGAAGAAATCAAACAGGCGCTTAATCAAATATATGCATTCAACCGCATAATCAAAACTATTTTCATAGATACTGCTGAATAGTTTCGATAAAACTGCTGCGCGTCCAGGATAATCAACAGCTTGAATCGCACCAGAACCAAGAAGCCACGACGTTAAACCCGCGGCTTCTTGGCCAAACAAACGAATTGATTTTTTAAGAACCAATCGAATCACATTTGTCCCCAAAGCTTTAAAGCCCCAGGACATTCAGCAAGTTAAAATAAATTTTAGTTGCTTTTTAATGTCTTAGACGGCAAGCGCTTTGGAGCGGAATGCGCATTATGCTTATCGCGCAAAACACTTGCGCTTGAAGCTGAGCGAGCTACCACCCGTCCCCCAACAACAGAACCCTCTTTTTTTGCAACAAGATGCGGTTTCTTTTCTCCAGAAGCATCTTTTTTTGGTGCGGTGCTATGAACATGAAGCACAGCGTGTTCAGAGGCTGCGCGCGGTAGCGATAGATGGGTTCCATCTGCAGAAGGCGCAAAAACCCGCGAAGCACTGTGTGCACGGACACCACTACCCTCAAGAACTTTTAAAGATTCTGCAAGCGCATTTCGCGTTTCTTTGAGCACCTGCTGCACTCTTGGGGAAAGGCCATGCTCTTCACTCTTCACAGCAGCGAGCAACCTTTCGCGCTCCTGAGGAAGTGCTTCAATCTGCTTTTTATATTCTACAACCTGCGCCTCAAGCTGCTTTTTATGCTGTACCTGCTCTTCTGTTAAGCCACTTGTTGCTAACGCAGAATACTTTGATATATGACCTGAAAGCTCTGAAAGACTTTTTGTAAGTTGATGTTCTTTGGTGCGAAGATCTACTTCAATACGCGACACTGCACGGTCTCGTTCATGTTCTTGATGAAGCTGTATCCCCGCTTGCAACTGCTTATGAACATTTTCATCTTGCGCATTCCTATTATTTGTCAGCCGCTCAGACAAAGACGCAAGCCTCTGATTAATAGCAGCTTTTTCTTCCGGCGCCGCATGCGCAAGGCCAAGACGCGCTTGGTCAATATCTTTCTGCAAATCTTCTTGTTCTTTTCGTAATTTTTTACGCTGACTCGCAAGCTCGCGAACACCTGCAACACTTCCCACGTTTTTTTCAAACTCTCCAACGAGTTGATGTTTTGTTTCCATGTCTAACGGACCATCTAATCCTTCAGTAAGTTTTTTTGCCGCGCTCCTCGCCTCAAAATCCTTATTAGCCTGAGAACTAGAAAACATGTTTATAATATCGGGCGCCGCCAGCAGCGCACCAGCTCCCAACACGCCGGCCATGATACCAATATCGGTTTCACTCAAGCCAGAAGATTCCTGATCAGAAGCTCCTGAATCGCTCCCAGAAAAAACAGGGGACGACATGCTCAACCCAAAAATCACAAAAACAAAGTAGATGCTCACGCTACCACACTCTCTTCAATACATTGCCCAATAACTTCTTTAAGTCGTAAAAGATGTGATAAGAGCCACGCAAGAGTTATTTTTTTCTTTGAATCTAGCACTCTGGACTCTGGATCATAAAAAAGGGCGACCACTCTCCTTTTTGCACCACAGCACGCAGAACCCTCCAGATCTTCTCTTTCTGTGCCACATGTAGAACATGTAACGGGTCCCAAGCGCGGAACATATGGCAAAATTTCTTGATACAAAGCCGTTCTATCGCAAGATGGCAAAAATGCACCCATCTTTAATGATGCGGCTGCTGTCAGACAACTTCTCAAAACAGTATGCAAATCTCCATATGCTTGACGAAAAGGCTCAAACCATACGGGTAAAGATATAGAGGGCTGCTTGCGGCGGCTCATGAACAATACACACCCAACTTTTTTGCTCGCCACAAAATCGCCTCGAGCACGAGCATCTTCAATTGCACTCTGAAGAACTTTGCGATATGAACTCAATAGAGCACACGCCTCACGCATCCAAGAACGCCCCAAGATCCAACTCTTTTTCCATGCAGAGTCATCAAATAAATAAATTTTAAGGCCAGCATGGTAACGTAATTGCCGAGCTCGCGAAGGGCCACTTTCTCCCCCCACAGAAACAATAGACGCTGCAGAAGAAGCACTTTCAATGGATGAAGCACCGCCAGTTCCACCAGCAAAGCTCGGTACGCACATGGCAAAATACATGCAAAAAAAAACCAAGCGCTTCATACGCTGCCCCTACACTCAAGATACTCGCTCCCCAAACAAGTACCTCAATCTTACGCAGCGTCTATCTCGGAAAGCCATTTTTTGAGTTCTTCACGGAGCACTGCCGCACGATGTGCATCTTTTCGCCAGGAACCAAAAGCAATCCCCGCAAGCTCAGTAAGAAATTTCATAAACTCAAGGCGCTTGCCGCGAGGATAATCTATTTGCTCAAGAAGATGCTCAACAGAATCAAGTGACAACGAAGTTACTTCTCCCTTGAAAAATTTCAGAGAAAAATAGTCCATAGCAATCCCAAACAAATGATTAACTTCATTTTTCCCAGAAGATTCTAGGGCTTTTAACGCCACAGCGAGCGCACGCTTTGGGTTACGATGATATCTTAAAATCAACATACGAATGCGCTCGTATAAAAGCCCTAACAAAACCATTAAACCAGCCAAAACATACCAAAGAGCCCATGGCATCTTAAAACTCTTTGTACGAACAACAGGTGCAGGTTCCGGCAAAACCGAAGCTTTTTCCACACCCTGCGCGGGAATATTTTCTGCAGCAACAGACGCCTCAGCTTGTTTTTTTACGGGCTCACTTTCACCAACAGTTTCTCCCTCAGAAATAATTACCGTATCTTGTGATTTTAACGTGCGATACTCGC
>JBEITS010000088.1:0-4337 GCA_040374805.1 Campylobacterota bacterium
GTGAGACTTGCAGAGTCAGCGCGCATTTGTTCGGCGGTGGTGCCAATTTGACCAAAGGTGGCAGGAGCGGCATCGGATGTTTGTCCGGCAGCAGATCCAACCTGTCCGGCGGCTGTACCAACTTGGCCAAATGCTGTTGTCGCTGCATTTGTGAGTGTTCCAACATCGGTGACCAGCACGGGGACGGCGGAATTTAATGTATTTGCTGCAGTCCCCATTTGAGCGAGAGCGGTATTTGCAGCAGTTGATGTTGCATTAATATCTGCGGCGATTGTGCTGGAATTATCTGAAATTTTATTAACAGAGTTGCTTGCCTTGTCCACGGCATAGGCTGTCATGTATGCGGCTCCAGCAAGACCTCCCAGTGCGAGCGCTCCTCCAGCGTATCGTAGTTTTCGCCATCGTTTTCTGGAGGCTGCAACTTCTCTTTTGAGTGCTAGGGCAGCGTCTCGAGCTTCTTTTTTTTCTCTTCTTCGTGCAGCTTTTTCGGCAGCTTTTTGAGCCTTATCTTTTTGGCGGTCCTTAGAAAAATCGCGTGGCGGACTGTAAGTATAGGAAGGGGTTACAGGAATGTGCGGTGCGCTTGCGCTTCGGGTACGTAATCGTGGATTATCTTTATGTGGAGCTTTAAGGTTTATTGTTTTAAATAACAATATCGAAAAAACTGAAAGTAAAAAAAAATTTGTTTTCATGGGTTATCTTTCAAAAATCTTAGACAGTCTTATAAAAGAGACCCTGGGCCTTTAGCAATTCCAGGGGGGGGTGGTGAATTAGGTGGCGGTTCTTCTGCGGTAGGAGTTTCTGTTGCGGCAGGTGCTTCTGAGGGATTATTTGTTGGCGTGAATATTGTGTTGGTTCCGGAGGCTTTGAGGGCTTCAAGTGTTCCCAGGGTAGCTCCAGCACCTAAAGCGCCCCCCGCTGCAATAAGTCCTGTTGCTATTCCTGCTTTTTTTCGTGCAGTCATTTTAGGTTTTTGCGAGGTTTGCGGTTCTTCTTCCGCTTCTTGTTGGGGGTCATCTAAATCTTCTGATTTATGTTGAGCTGTTCTGTGGGCAGGTGCTTCGTGAGGGGCTTCTGGGTCGGTGCCTTCAGGCGTAGGAGATTTTTTAGCTGATTGAGCTTCTCGTAGTTTTGCGGCACGCAATCGTGCCGCTCTTCCTCTGAAGAGAGCTTGTATTTGTGTGGCTGCTTGGTTTGTTTCAGTTGTCTCTTCAGTATGAGAAGAAGGTGGTGTATGTGCTGAATGGCTGCTCGATAAGGGTTTAGTGGGCTTTGTTGCGGTGGTTGGTTGGTGTAGTAAGGGGCTTTTTGGGGTAGTTGGTCGTGGTCGTAACACGTGTGGGGGTGGTGCGATCAGATTTTGCCCCTGGCATGTAAGAAGCAAAAGGCATAGAGATGGGTAGCTGAAGACTTTCACGAGGACCCTTCCTCTTGTACCTGCAAGATGTTGGTAGTTTGATGGTTTGTGAAATGCTACGTCAATCTTTCTGCGGGGAGAGGGCTGTGATGCTTATTTATTTAAGTTCCGCCCATCAAACCTCTTGTTTGAGTTTGATGGGCGGATTGTGTTTTAGTAAAAGCAATGTTTTTTACGAATAACGTTGTTTTTTTATGCGGCGTTGTTGTGCGGCTTCTTCTTTGTCTATTCGACGTTGCTTTTCTGCTTCGCGTTTGTGTTTAGCTCGCTCTGCGCGGGCTTCATCTCTATTTCGCTGGCGTTCTTGGGCAACTTTTTCGCGTTCTGCTCGTGCTCGTTCGGCTCTAAGGGCATCATCGGCTCTTTCGCCTTCGGTGCGGTTATCGATGATAAGGGGTGCAGGTTCTACGTAGAATGATGGTCCCCATCCCCAGCTGTCTCGCCAGCCGCCGTTATAACCCCATCCGCCGCCCCATCCAAAACCGACCCCGCCATGCCAGCGTGCGGCGCACATGCCTGCGTTGGCTAATCCGATGATGGCTAAGAGGTATAAAATCTTTTTTAGTGATGGGCTCATAAGTAGATCCTTTTTGTTAAAGGGGGTGGGGGATTGTGCTTGCTGTTTTAAGTGCCTACGTGTTTTCAGTCTGTCAATTTGCGTTGAGAAATATCAATAGTTTAAAGGGTTTTCTTGTTGTAACTTTAAGATTCAGGGTGTGTTGAGTGCGTTTGTAGATTAAAAAAGCGCATAAAAGAGTGCTTTAAATTCCAAGCTTTTCCGCTGTTTGTAGTTTTTTCCTGGCCGTTGGTGGAGTTTTGCTTTACAAAATGTAGGACTTTTTTACACTTAACTCCTAGACGCGTCGTGCGAGCTTGTGCCGGCGCCCCTCTAAATATTATTCATTTGTAGTGGAGTTGAAGCCATGCCAGTACCAAAACGTAAACATTCGCGGTCTCGACGAGATCTTAAACACGCTAATAAGCACCTTGAATTTTCCCCGATTGCTTATTGCCAAACCTCTCAAGAGCCTACGCTTCCTCACGCTGTTTGCTTGACTTCTGGTTATTACAAAGGCGTTAAAGTTCTTAGAACTAAAGCTGACCGTGCGCATAGTCGCGCTCAAGCAAGACAAGCTATTCAAGCTCGTAGAATGGCACGTCAATCTATGACGGGTTCACCTGCTGTTGATGTAGAATCTTCTGAAACAGCTAATAGCTAAATTTTAGAAAAATTTGAGCGGCTGAAAGAACATATATTGTTCCTTCAGCCGTTTTTTTATGTTTTCTTCGGCTATCCGGGGCTTTTTTAGGTACCTATGTTGATCTTGCTGCATGTTTGTGTACCCTAGTGCCGTCAATGGTACCCTATGGTTTATTGTTGTAATAAAGGCGTCAGACATGAGTTTTTCATCTGTTCTATTGAATATGCAGTTGGCGTATGAAGTTTTTGTAATGTGGCTTGTGATGAACTGGCGAACAGCGCTTTCATCGATATTTCTAATTCTTTTACTTGTTGCGGGTGGTTTTGGATATCAAGCGTACAGAGATGTGTGTGCGATAAAAGCCCATAGAGCATATGCAGACGTTATGCGCGTGGTAAATGCTCCTGTGGCTACCCAAAAAAAGCAGCATAATTCAGTTTCTTTTGAGTCTGAACAAGAGAAAAACGCTGCAATTGTGGCAGCTGCAGATGCTTTTGTGTCTAAACATTCTTCAAGTGGCTTTGCGGCGACGGTGCATGGATTTGCAGCGCGTGCGCTTGCTGAGGCCGGGAAACTTGAGCAGGCTCGAGATAGAATGCATCAAGCTGCTAAAGCGTCTTCAAATAATGAACTTAAAGATTTGTATGCATTATCTGCAGCGCTGATGGATTTAGATTCGGGTGAAGCACGTGTTGAAGCAGGAGGGCTTTCCTCTCTTAAGGATCTTGCTCATAATCACTCTTCAAGTATTTGTGATGCTGCGTTGTATCGCTTGGGTGAGTTTTATTGGAACCAAAAAAACTATCAAGAAGCGCGTTTGGCGTGGGGGCAGTTGATTGCAATTGCAGATAATAAAACAACTCCCATGAAAACAGATATTCGTTCACCTTGGGTGAAAGCTGCGCATGAAAAGCTTGCGTTAATTGATTATAAATAAATCTTACAACGATTAAGTTGTTAACGGGCCCTGTCAGAAATGACGGGGCCTTTTTTACTATAAATTTTCTTAGAAGTTGTTTTTTCTGTTTGAATTTGCGTGTCAATAAATACTGTATTTATAGCTATGTCTTGTTTTTATAAAAGCAGCATTTTTACTCTAGTAGAGTGGGGATGTTGTTCTACGATTTTTATTAAAATTGTGATAATCGATAAGAGAGAATCTTAAATGATTGTAAGAAATACAAAAATATGTTTGTGGTTTTTTCTTGTAGCAGCCCTTTGTGGTGCAACACGCGTTAGAGCTGCCGTGATTCCTCGTACGGCTTTTAATTTTGTTGAAAATTATCTTAATACGTTTGCTGGTCAGCAAGTGACAGCATTTAAAGGTGATGTTCTAGCTTTATTTCCCAATCAGGCGGAGCAGTTGTCAGATGTGGCTTTTTCTAATGGTTTTTTCAATCTTATAACAAAGTGGGGGGGAAGCGTTGGCTCTACTGCGGATAAACCGGTTTATTCGACTTCTAATACCGTTAGTTTTTTGAATAATAACGATATACGCGCTGCTCAGTTTCCAGGAATTTTAGGTTCTTATTTTGCAGGTATTTGTCTCCGGTTTTCTGGAAGAGTTCCTAAAAAGGCTTTTCCGAAATTTCCTCCAAAAATGCAAGCTCAAGCAGCTTCTGTAGCCCCGGTGCTTCAACAGCCACCTGCGGCTCCTGTTCAGTCTTCTTCTGTGGTTCAACCAGTACAGCCAGCCCCCGTAGTCTCAGCACCTATAA
>JBEITS010000055.1:0-6749 GCA_040374805.1 Campylobacterota bacterium
AAAACTTCTGTTGCACCAAGAGACGCAATAAAAAGACTCAAAAGAGAAATAAAGAAAATTTGCCGCAACATGCTCAACACAAAATACGTTTTTAAGAACCAACGCATTAATTCTACCCCAAACAAAAAACTACGTCTTGATAGCTCAATACGCTCAAAAAACGCTTTTTTCATTCAAAATTGCAAAATACATAATTTCAATACGCAACATTGGGGCGACAAACCAAGAAATCTCTCTCACGCAAGCGCCCTCTAACGTTCAGAAGCGCAAAAAAGGCAAAAAGCATCCACAGTGCATTAGAGCCCTGATGAAGACTACTCGTTGCGTGATATCAAAATTTCGCGCCTTAAAAAATGTATGTTTTTGGGCTGCATAACGAACAAAAACCGTACATCACAAATACGCACAAAAAATGTACACTCAATAAACAATCAAAAACTGGGACAGACTTTTGACGGGCGCAGAACTACCCGTAATAAAAGCCTCGGGATACAATTTTTTAGTAGTTTGCGAGACCGAATTAACCGGTGAGCATAGAGAAAAATACGAACGCCTCCAGAGAGCCCTAGGTGAACAGCTTAAGCTCATCATTGGAAGCAAGGAAGCATGCGTAGCTCAAATTTTAGAGTTGTACCGCGCAAATTGCGCAACAGGTACATAATTACCGCAACGCAGTTTAATAAAAAAAGCCCTCGAATTTATCCGGGGGCTTTTTTAAGATGTAAAATCTCTATGCAACAGCTGGCCTAAAAGCAAATAAATGCTCAATAAACTGAGGCATGTCATTCAAGGCCTCAGCTGCTCTTGCGGGGTTATTCTTCCAATCATCAGCCTGACGATATGTTGCTCCGGAAGAGTCAATAATAACAATATCAAGATGCTCCAGAACGCCATTTTTTAACGTGGGAACAAAAACGCGACACGTTGCATGCCCACTGCCATCCTCACGCGATCCGCCTACGTTCTCAGAGGGCCAATACGCAATAACAATCTTGCCGCTACAAATTTTCTCGTATAAATGCTTATGCAACCTCGTAATTTTGTACCCTGAAAACCATGCCCGCCATAGCTTGCCAAAGTTCGGATCCCCCCCCAGCAACTTATACAAGAATGAACGCTCTACATATCTATCGCCCTTACGCCACGAAAGAGTGTAAAAATCTAACGCCGATAGGGCCTTAAATCTCCCAGGGCACGGAAGCGCTAGCACAGAAGAAGTATTTTTGTAGTCGCCAGGGAAAACCAAACCCAAACTCTTTGTTATAATGTTGCTCACGCATGCGGAATGATAAAGATTTAAGCCTTCACTCTCTTTAATGCCAGCTTTTTTGCGGTGATTCCGAATAAATTCTACAAAAAAGGGATGCTTGAATAGCGGCGCGCTTAAAATGTCACGCAACCCCGGTTTTTTACATTTTAATAAATGATTCTGCAGACAGACAGCGTGCATAACAGAATAATATGCACAATTCGGCGTATTTCCCTGAGACAAACCTTGGCAGAAGTTGAAAGTTACACGCCCATCAGCAGTTGTCCATGATCCACCCCGCTGCAATACTCCTTGAGCCCAAGGGGTGTCTTCCGCCTTCCACTGCAGCCCTCGACGCATGAAATTCTGAATTCTAGAGGAAAATTCTTTCTCCAAGAACCAATAATCTACCCCACTCAACACACCACAACCTACTAACACTGACCATGCGGTAAACGCGCTGTTCGCCTTTACGGCTCCACATAGGTCACCCAGGGTGCCCGCAGCACGACCCGGAAATACTGTCCCTAAAAGCAAAACAAACAACAAGCGAGAAAATATTTCACGAGAAAACAGACCAAATGATGCGAACATATGCAAACCTGATAACACCAGAATAAAATAATTTTCACACTACCAGGGTTCAGCAAAAAAAATACGCCAAGCACTCTCAGCGTCAGAAAATAGTAAAAACCGCTCAATCTAAAAACATAAATTTGCAGAATGAAAGAATAAACTGCGCCGACAGAAAGCCATACATCGCAATTCTTGAAGTGTCCTTGCAATCTTCGTACAGCATCCGCATATTGCAAGGACACTTCAAGAATTGCGATCAGAAGGCACTTTTCAGAGACTATTTTTTAGTTTTTTTACAAAAAATCGAAACTTTCTGAAAAAATGCAAGGGAGTTTTACGCAAATTTCATTGAAAAAGCCCCAAGTTTTTAGGCTTGGGGCTTTTATGATTTCTAGCACAAAAAAAATTAGTTTCTTTTTGCAGCTGGTCTCTTACGAAGACGAACAGATTTAGGTGTTACCTCAATCAATTCATCGTCGGCGATCCAGTCGAACGATGCTTCAAGCGTCATAACCTTTGGAGGTTGAAGCTTAACGGCATCATCTGTACCAGAAGCACGCACGTTGGTGAGCTTCTTTTCTCTAACCGGGTTTACTTCCATGTCGTTATCGCGGCTGTTTTCACCCACGATCATCCCGTCATAGACTTCAACACCAGGACCAACAAAAAGAATTCCACGAGCTTGAAGACCATCAAGCGCATATGATGTTACGGTTCCTGCGGTCATTGAGGTCAACGAACCACGGGTTCTACGAGGAACATCACCGGCACAAGGCTCATATCCCATGAAGCGACTGTTAATCGTTCCAAGTCCACGCGTATCGGTCAAGAATTGGCTTCTAAAGCCAAGAAGACCACGTGAAGGAATATTAAACTCAAGACGTAAGCGGCTTTCGCCCAGCGGAGTCATGTTGGTCATTACAGCACGGCGCTTGCCAAGCTTTTCAATAACAACACCTTGATGCTCTTCAGGAACGTCAACCATCAACAATTCAAAAGGTTCACACTTTTCGCCATCAATCGTCTTGTAGATAACTTCTGGAGCAGAAAGCTGTAATTCAAAACCTTCTCGACGCATGGTTTCTACCAAGATTCCCAAGTGAAGCTGACCACGGCCAGAAATTTTAAAGGTTTCTGGTGAATCGGTGTCTTCTACCCGAAGAGCAACGTTCGTTTTGAGTTCTTTGTAAAGACGGTCACGAATTTGACGCGATGTTACAAGAGAGCCTTCTCTTCCTGCAAATGGGGACATATTAACCCCCAAATACATAGAAAGAGTTGGTTCATCAATCGAAACATAACTAAGAGGCTCAGGCTTGCCAACTTCGCAGATCGTTCCACCAATGCTGAGTTCCTGTTCAAAACCAGCAACAACAATGATGTCACCGAATTCTGCAGATTCTGCTTCTTTACGCTCAAGACCTTCAATTTGGTAGATTTTGGTGATCTTGGTTGGTTGGCTGATGCGATTATCAACACAGCAAATAACTTGCTGGCCAAGATTAATCTTGCCACTTACAACACGACCAATTGCAAGACGTCCGAGGTACTCTGAATAGTCCAGACTGGTGATAAGAAACTGAAGATTTTCAGACTTGCTTTCTGGGCATGGAACAACTTTTTCGATTGTTTCATACAACGGCTGCATGCTTCCTGAACGAGCTGTTTTGTCAAAACCGCCAAAACCAAAGCGAGATGAACCATATAAAATAGGGAAATCAAGCTGGCTATCTTTAACCGCAATTTCTAAGAACAGGTCGTGAATTAAGCTTTCAACACGGTCGATATCAGCATCTTTTCTGTCAATTTTGTTAATGAAAACAATAGGCTGAAGATCGAGCTCGAGTGCTTTTTGAAGAACAAAGCGCGTTCCAGGTAATGGTCCTTCTGCGGCATCCACCAACAAAAGCACGCCTTCAACCATCTGAAGCGTTCGTTCAACTTCACCACCAAAGTCCATGTGACCAGGGGTATCAACAATGTTAATTTTTAAATGAGGCAAGCGAATCGAGGTGTTCTTAGCAAGAATCGTAATACCACGTTCTTTTTCTAAATCACCCGAATCCATCACGCGGTCAGCAAGATTTTCATCGTGCTTAAGCGCAACAGCGCCTGCTTGCTTCAACATTTCGTCAACGAGGGTGGTTTTACCATGATCCACGTGAGCGATAATGGCAATATTACGTATATTTGACCGCTTTTGAGCCATGTCTAATCCTTGCGTATCTGCACGAACACATGTACCCACGGTCCGGCATGAGAATAAAATTAGCCCCTAGAGAAACCAGGGGCTAACCATCAGTTTAGTCAGTTTGAATCAAGCAATACGGCAACAAAGCCATTGAACGAGCAAGCTTAATTTGCTGAGCAATAAGTCTTTGATAGTACGCCGAATTTCCCGAAACGCGTGAAGGTAAAATCTTACCGCGCTGAGTCAAGAAATGCTTAAGAAAGTCTGCATTTTTATAGTCAATCTGAGCAATTAACTCTGGATTTCCAATAAATCTGCATTGTTTAGCAGTGCCAAACGTACGTTTTTTTGCTGCTCGCTTTTTGAGAAGGCGCGAGCTTGCCGAGATTTTTGCGTGTGACATCTTATGAGTCCATTTCATCGGTTATAGATGACATAACATCATCTGACGAATGATCGTGTGAGAAACGCTTGCCTGAACCACCAATTACTTGGAATGGACGCTCAGAACGCTCTGTTCGATCAGAACGATCACCGCGGTAGCCAGAACCCGTACGCTCAGAACGACCCTCACGGAAGTTTCCGCCACGGTCTGCGCGATCGCCTCGGTCGCCTCTGCCTTCACCACGAACAAATGAACCCGCTTCAGCAAGAGCCTTGCTTGAATCTACCGGTTCTGGGTGTGCGTAGGTTGCAGGTGCACCAGCAGGCACACGAACAACGGTATGACGAAGAACAAATTCACCCGTTTTAATACGGAAGAACATATTCAAATCTTTTGTGAATTTAACAACGGCATCATTAGGAAGCTCAAAGCGAACCAAGATATACAGGCCGTAGTTTTCTTTCTGAACAGGGTATGCAAGACGAAGCTTACCCCATTGATCAAAGGAGCTAACAACTCCATTGTGTTGCGCAACAAGGCCACTGATCGACTTTTCTAAAAAAGCACGTTCTTCAGCGGTTGATTCACTGCGCACGAGCATTAAAATCTCGTAGCGAACCATTACAGTTCTCCTGTTTTATAAAAAACACTTAGGGAGATGACCCACAAAAGCAGGCCAACGGAACAAAAAACGAGGTGCGATCTGCACCCCGCAGGAAATATGCTACCTCGTTTTTCTCAACATGTCACGCCCGCTCCACACGCAACGACCGGATATTCTTTAACCCACCTACGCATTTTAGCTATCCTCTCTATGGCTCGGGATATCCAAAACCAATGCTAGAATTATATAAGAAATGCGACTATCTCTGAAACTCTGACTGCTTATAGCAGCGCAAACTCCAGCAATCTTTGCAGGCGACCCTGAAGAAGGGTCCGTCATTATCATCAACCCCGCCTTTTCTCTCTCAAAAACCCGCTCTCGCTCAGAAACCCCCTCTCCGGTTCCACCTCCGTCAACGCCATACCGCGACGATACACCACCTCCTACCATCTCTCCGGCTCACTGAGAAACATATCCAGGCACAATCCCACCACCACCAGCCGAGCCCCACCCAGCGTACCAACGGCTTTTTGAAGCAGCAGCGACTGGAAACACTGACGCAATTAAAACCCTGCTCGCAAGTGGTGCCGATATTCACGTAAAGGACGAAGACGGCTCTACAGCCCTTCATATTGCCGCAGAATATGGCCATGATAATGCCATTAAAACCCTGCTCGATAGAGGGGCCAATATCTACGCACAGAACGATAGAGGCTTGACACCCCTCGATCTTTCCAAACAAATGGGCAATACTCCCGCCAATCAAGTATTAGCCCAAGAGATGGATAAAAAAAGATTCCTGAAGAAATCAAATGACCTATATCCAAAGACCGCAGACGGAGCGACTCCTACAAAATTAGCTAAAAGACACGGACACGAAGAGATTGCCACGCTACTCAAACGCTTTGATCCCAAAGATGTAGCCACCACTAGCCCCCTAACAAGGCCAAGTCCACACGCTTCAACCACCACAACTCCTGCAGATTTAAAAACACTTCTGCAAGGGCCACATAGCGCTAAAAAACGAGCCTCAGAAAGAGTGTTCTTTGAGCCTCGCAAGACCAGGACAAGCGCTCCCCACGCACACCCTTAAACAGGGCTAACACTCAGATCACCAATACAAAAGGCCCGGGCAAAAGTCCGGGCCTTTTGTGTTGGTAAAATCAGAATTCTTATCCCATCTTCTGATAGCGGAACACAACTTTACCAATGATTCTGAACGAATCTTTACCTTATTTTTTTGAATATCTCACACCATAGCTTTACACAAAAACAAGCCTGGCAACTAAACCTATCTTTCAACCAACACAGCAGATTCACTCTTAATAATTTCCAAAACAGCCTTTATCGCGCTCTCTTCGCGTTCATCCGGATATCTCCCAAGAATTGAAGGAGCAAGCATTGCCTCAGAAACAAAAAAACCGCTTAAGCTACACAAGTCGTTTTTTAAAGACTCCATCCTCTCACAAACCACAGCATCCCAACACACTGCATTAAGAGCAGGCCATCGAGGGTCAGACTTATTAGAATCAAATTCATCAAGATCATGAAACGCTTTCTCCCACCCACCTGGAAGACACCCCAAAATTTCAGCCATTGCACCTGCCAGCTTACTATTTTCACTCTGCTCTAATTCATTAACAGACGTCACAATCTTCCAGATTGAATCGGCTCGCTCGCGATCAAAAGAATATCTTATAACCTTAAACCCCCCATCCTTTTGTTCTTTAAACACAAAAATATT
>JBEITS010000112.1:0-2950 GCA_040374805.1 Campylobacterota bacterium
ACACTATCTGTCACTATTTTTCATGCGTCGCGCGGTGGAGGTGTTACTCCGTTTTACATTGTTTTTCTAAAAATACATGCTTTTTTGTGGATAAACATTGTTTGCTTCTCGTTTTTTTATCTAAAACATTTCAGTTTGGCAATCTAATTGGCTAAGCTGTTGATAAGTGTTTGGATTTTTGCTGTTGAGGTACGTGTTGTGTATGAAAATTAAGGCATGGTTGCTTGGTGTCTTGGCGGCGTTTTTTTTCGCGTCAAACTATATTTCTGCAGACATTATCTTTCTGCATTGATCAAAAGCCCCAAAATCGGATTGGTATATGCCACCAGAGCCAGGCTTTGAGGGTAAAAAAGGTTTGTTTTATACTGAATTAAGTGAACATGCGAAAAAATTGGGCCTTGGCAGGGTTATTCCGTTTACATGGAGTGGGCGTAGCGGTCCTCCAGAGAGCCGTATATTTGGGCTCAAGCAACATATTGAAGCCGCCGAGCGACTTACTCAGATGATTAGAGATGGTTTTTCTGATCGTCCCAAAAAAGAATCTACGCAAGATTCTCAAGAAGATTTAGAAGATGAGCCTTTAAAGCTCAAGGCGCCCTTGTATCTTGTTGGGCATAGCAATGGTGGTATTATTTCGACCATTGTAACTCATATGTTGTACAATCCTCATGCGCATCGAGGTAAAAAAGCACCGTCACTTTTTGCGTTAGACAGCAAAATTATGGATATTGAGCCACAGGTTACAGATTCTGTTGCAGATTCTCTAGAGGCGTCCAGGGTTTCTTCTAAAGAAATGCGAGAAGATACACTTGCTTCTGATGAAGATTCTTCTGCGAGCGCTAAAAAAAGCAAAGTTCGAACTAAAAATGATTTGTTGTTGCGTGAAAAACGTCGAAATAGTGTGACTCTTCAATGTCGTAAATTATTGGCGGCAGCAGTTGCGCGTGTTCGAGCTACATATGATCCTGCCGATCGACATCAAATTAAAGTTGCTCAGTTAATTATGTTGGCATCTCCGATAGATGTTAGTTTGTACTCGGTCAATATGAAAGTTGCAGATAAGGTTTGTGCTTTGTTTTCTCAGGGTGACGGGATTCAACGTTTTTTTGGGCGGTCTAGGTACCCTCAAGGCGATAATATAATGAATTTTAGGGTAGCGATTAAAACGTTTTCTGGTGGGACTAAATATCCATTGCATACTCAGATGACAAGTCCATGTTTTGCTCGATATTTGCTTGAATTATTCTCCGATGGCCCAAAAAGTGTAGGGATTTCGTCTTCTGGATTTAGTTTAGTTAAGGGGATTGATGTTTTGATTGATGAGCGTCCTCTTGATATGGGTGGTCAGCCTCCTGAATTTAAAGTTATTACAAACCTTAAGGTTCATGCATTTGCCGCATCTGGCCTGAATGAATAGCCCTTATAGATGTTTTCTTTAAGATTGTTGAGTCATGCGGCAATTTTGAGCAGTTTGTTGCTTGGAGCGCCGCTGTACTCAGTAATAATTGTTATTCATGGGACGTTTGCTGCAAATGAAAAATGGCATAGTTCTGATGGGGATTTAGTTCGCGCACTTCGTGCTAGTTATTCATCTTTACCTGATTCCTGTCCTCAGAAGAATTCAGCAATTATTTCGTTTCGTTGGTCGGGACATAACAATGCGCAAGCGCGGATTTCTGCCGCAAAAGAGCTGGGTAATCTTATTTTGAGTTATCCAGATACTGAGTCTATTTCTCTTATAGGACATAGCCATGCGGGAAATGTTATTGCGCTTCTTAGTCGATTTTTGCGCAACCCGCTGAACAATCAGTCGGTTGCTGAGCCGCAGAGTATAGGTGAGTTCGGTATAACTTCACAGCAAATAGACGATGTGTTTATAAATCTAGAGCCTGTGCGTAGCCTGCATTTGGGGGCAGGCGATGATTGGGATTCGATTATTGGTTTTCCGTGTGCAGAGGGCGATCTTGTTGCTCTTCATGCGGCGAAAAAGCATTTCGAAGATTTTTACTGCCAAAAAGCAGCTTCAACTATAGTAAGATCGCATTCTCTTGAGGGTTTTTCTCATAAACCACCGCATTTTCAGAAAAAAATAGAGTTGGCGATTCTTTTGGGAACTCCTGTTGATGTCTCGCTTTATTCATGCGATATGACGGTTGTTGAGCGTTGTTATGCATTGCATTCATCTGCGGATCTTATTCAAACAGTGGGTGGGTTTTACGAGCGTGTTTTTCCTCCCACTAAGAACTTGTTAAATCTTAAGACCGTTGTGATTACGACTAAAAATAATAAAGTTTTGGGCCTCGGGCATTCGAGTATGCATAGTCCGCTTGTGGGTTCGTATTTGTTATTGATTCCACATTTGATTGAAAAAGAGTTGGATATTTCTGCTTCAAAGTTTGATGAATATCCAATGCTTATCCTGGTTTTATTTGAAGATGAAAGTACTCCTGTGGTGGTCGATGCGATTCGAACTAAAGATGGTACATTTCATCCGTTGATTCAAAAAAAACTCAATGAAGCCAAGAAAAGCCCCGCCTCTCAAAAAGAAGCGGGGCTGGATTTTACTAAGTATTATTACGACTATTCAATGTGATTAGTCGGCTAATAAGTCGTTGCAATCAATTTCGGGATCTTTAGACGTGTTGTTGTCTGCAGGGCTTTCTCGTTTGATGCCTGTTTGTTCGCAATACGAATCAAGCACACCGTTGATGAACTTGTGAGCGTCGTTTTCAGCAAACGCTTTAGCTAGTTCAACCGCTTCATTAATAGCAACTTGAGGAGGTGTCTTTGTCCAGATTAGCTCCCAAAATGCCATTCGCAAAATCAACACCGTGCAGCATCCCAGTCGCTCAAAAGACCAATTTTGCAAAAGGGGAAGGATTTTAGCATCAACCTCTTTTTGGTGTTCTAAGACGCCGCGGACCATTACAACAGCAAAGCAGTCATCGGC
>JBEITS010000108.1:0-3289 GCA_040374805.1 Campylobacterota bacterium
AGCACCATGTTTTCATTAAGAATGGGTGTTGGAACGTCTTTAACGATTGCTTTGCCTTGGGAAAGGAAGACTTGTTTCATGCGGGCTCCAAGAATTTCTAAAGATACAGTTTGTTTCTATAATTTTTTAGGGTACATGCCAGAGAGCCTTTTACGTAGTTGGTGAGTGTGTTTTGTGTGGGGCTTGTGCGGGTTGAATCTCTAGATTTATTTTTTCTTGCTGTTGTTTCTTTGTGCTTTCGTACAGCAGTCCGCAAGCATCCAGGACAACCTTTTGTTTAAGTAGTGTGGGTGAAAGATTTGTAAATGCCGAGTGTTTAACCAAAACAATAACGCCATCGGAAAATTCTAAAGATCTTTCAGCTTCTGTTTCTGCTACAAAGCCAAGCGATTGGATAAGATGTGGGTGAACATTGGGTTCAACGGCATGAAACGTAATGCGTGGGTTGTGAAGATTAAGTAGTTTTTCTGCAATCTCGAGCGCAGGTGATTGTCTGATATCATCAACGTTGGGTTTGAAGGTAAGTCCCCAGATCCCAATGTTGATGTGCCTGGTTGGGCTCTCGTGCAGCATTTTATCGAGAGCTGTTTTTATTCTGCTGAGCACAAGGTTTGGCCGTTCATCATTAATTTTTCGGGCAGCTAAAAGAAGCTGTGTTGATTGTGGAAATGCATTGATGAGAAACCACGGGTCAACTGCAATACAATGGCCGCCAACACCAGGGCCTGGCTGTAAGAGTTTTACGCGAGGGTGTTGGTTGGCGAGCGCAATAATTTCACGGCTATCAACACCTGCCGTGGTACACATTTGGTCAACTTGGTTTGCCAGAGCGATTTGCACATCGCGCGAACTGTTCTCGATAAGTTTTACCAGCTCGGCAGATTTAGCCGTTGTGATATGAAGTGCGCCCGTTACAAACGCCTTGTAAAAGATTGCAGCTTGCTGTGCGCATGCGGGCGTTACGCCACCAAGAACACGATCGTTGTTGATAAGTTCATGCAACATGTTGCCGGGTAATACGCGTTCTGGGCAGTGCGAAATAAAGACATCTTTTCCTGCAATAAATCCTGTGTGTTGTTTTACAAAGGTTGCAATTGCGTCTGTTAAAAAAACAGGAATCGTTGATTCGATGATGATGCTTGCGCCGGGTTTAAGCAGAGGGCAGATAGTTTGAATTGCGTTCCAGACGTAGCTTACGTCTGCTTGTTTTGTTTCCAAAAAAGGAGTTGGGACGGCAATAATGTAAAAATCTGCGTGTGGCAGGGGCTGTGTATCAAACGTTAAAAGTGAGGAAGTAACGCTCTCTTTAAGCAGCTTTGCAAGATCTTCTTCGCGGATCGCTGTAAGGCCTTGGTTGAGCTGGGCAATTTTGTGTTCATTTGTGTCGTACGCATGGACATTAAAACCCCCTTTTGCGGCAAGAAGCGCCGTGGGTAGGCCAATGTATCCAACGCCAATAATGCATACGCTCGATTTTGTTATGACTGATGCGCCTATCATGTGCGTAGTTCCTCGGTTTTGCACGTTGATGCACGTGGGGTGAAAGGTATCGCGGTTTTATGGTAAATCGAAATGAAATGCAGAAAAATTTTCTCACACGCAGTGCCGTCTCCGTAGATTTCTGCGTGTCCTTTGGTAGGTGCGTGAGGTTCAAAAAGAGCTTGCGTTAAAGCGGCCGTAATTTTTTTGGTGTCTGACCCAACAAGTGTTGTAAGTCCGAGTGCAATTCCTTCTGTGCGTTCTGTGGTTTCTCGCAGGCAAATAACAGGCTTTCCTAGGGCGATCGCTTCTTCTTGTATTCCGCCCGAATCTGTTGCCGTACACGTTGCTGCATGGAGTGCAAAAATGAGCTCGGGGTAGGGGAGGGGCTGAGTGAAAAAGACTTGTTCTTGAAGTTTTTTGTTGAGTGTTCCATCAGCGTCAATAAAGCCCGAGGCCACAAGTGCGCGCCTCACTGCTGGGTTGGGATGTGTTGCGTACACGCACCAAACATTAGGATTTGCCTGTAGAAAGCCTATAACCGTGCGAAAAATATCTTCGAGTGGTTTTCCATGAGCTTCGCGGCGGTGAGCGGTGAGTACAAAAAGTTTTTTAGATTGAACATGTGCTTCGTGGCAAAAAAAAGCGAGTTCAGGGTCAATAGGAATTTTTTTTTGGGCGATTTTTTTGAGCGTTTGATGCAGAGAATCAACAACGGTATTGCCCGTCATAACAACAGTTTCTGGGTTTATCCCCTCTGCTTGCAAGTTGGCAACCGCTTGTTTTGTGGGGGCGTAATGAAGCGATGTAATTCTGCTGACCATTTGCCGATACCCTTCTTCGGGGAAGGGGGCTGCCAGGTTGTGTGTTCGTAGGCCTGCTTCAACATGTGCTATACGAATTTCTTTATTAAAAGCGGCAAGCGCTCCGCAAAAAACGGTTGCAGTATCGCCCTGGATAAAGACCCAGCTAAAAGGTTTTTGAGACAAGATGGTGTCAAACTGAGCAATAATTTCAGAGCTTAAAGTGTTGAGTGTGTGGGGGCGAACATCAAAAGAAAGAATGTAGTCTGCTGTGCAGCCAAAAAGTTCTAGTAAATCGATAACAAGTGCCTCGTGTTGCATCGAAAGACATAAAAAGGCGGGAAGGCTACGTTCTTTAAACAGGCTAAATAGAGGAAGAAGTTTAATGGCTTCGGGTCGAGTTCCAATAATGAATAAGATCGGCATGCCTGAACTTTATGTTGTGGAAGCTCAATGATGGTGCTGTTTTTATCAAAAAATTAATTTTTTGTACGGTTTTTCATTAAAAAGGTCTGTTTTGTAGAGGTTCTGAGGTTTGGCGAATTTCCTAAAACTTGTAAATTGGTACGCACTTTGGGATACTTGTTTCCAAAGTGCGTACCAATTTGAGGTTTTATGCAGTATTTAAGGCGTTATATTGAGCAAGCTGTGCAGCATGCAAGCGCTCACTTCAAGATAGTTCTTTTGGTCGGTCCCCGCCAAGCCGGCAAAAGCACTCTGTTGCGCAACCTCTTTCCCTCATGCCCTCTGTTCGTATTTGACCCTTATTTTGATGAGCATAACGTACGCACAGACCCCGATACTTTTTTGCGCAACTTCCCTGGCCCATTAATTTTAGATGAGGTGCAATACGTGCCAGAGCTTCTTTCTGCGCTTAAACGTATCGTTGATACGCGCGCCACGCCTGGCCAATATTTTTTAACCGGTTCACAAAATCTTGCCGTTCTTAAAAACGTTGCTGAAAGCATGGCGGGGCGTGTTTGTGTTATTGAATTAGGCGGTATGAT
>JBEITS010000076.1:0-5212 GCA_040374805.1 Campylobacterota bacterium
AACGATTGTTGTTCATCATATTTTTAATACGCTTTTGCGATCAAAACTTCTTGCTCACTTTTTGCTGAACAGAAGAAGCAAGTCTCAGCTTTTTTGGTAGGAATTATGCAACGGATAGAACATTGAATCGCTTTAAGCTCAAGTTCACACTCGGTCTTACCGCACCACCCTGTTTGGAAGAAACCAGGTTTTGTTTGAACGCGCTCAGAAATCTCAGCAAACGTAGTTGCGGTAAACCACAAAGCATTACGTTTAGCCAAGGCGCGATTAAACATTGTTGATTGAATATCTTCAAGGATTGTTTGAACGGTTACCGTTAGGCCCTCAAGAGAAAGTGTTTCTTTTGCTGCAGCGCCCTCTGCAACCACGCGGCGAGCAGCAATGCACGTCCCTGCTGAAATATCTCGCATACCAATTTCGATACGAAGTGGAACGCCACGCATCTCCCAATGGAAAAACTTAGCACCCGGGCGTTGAGCATCATTATCATCAACAAAAACTCTCAGGCCTGCTGCACGCATTTGATCTGCAAGTTCGTGCGCTTTAGCTTTAGCATTCAGCAAATCATCTTTAGCGCCAATAGGTACAATAACAACTTGGATAGAAGCTACGCGCGGAGGAAGTGCAAGGCCACGCTCATCGCCATGAACCATCACAACAGCCCCAATCAGACGAGTTGTTGCGCCCCAGCTGGTGCACCATGGAGTTTTCTTGGTGCCATCTTCAGCTTGGTAGGCAACATCAAAAGAAGCAGGAAACGATTGCTGAAGCAAATGAGATGTTCCCATCTGAAGGGCTTTGCCATCACCCATAAGACCTTCAATTGTTGTTGTAATTTCGCCACCCGCAAAACGTTCGTGCGGCGTTTTTTCACCAATAATTACAGGAATCGCCAAGAGTTCTTCTGCGACGCCTTTATATTCATTAAGCATTGCATAGACCATCTTCATCGCTTCTTCACGCGAAGCATGAGCTGTGTGACCCTCTTGCCACAAAAACTCTGTTGTTCTCAGGAACGCTCGAGGACGCATTTCCCAGCGAACAACGTTTGCCCATTGGTTGATGTTTAAAGGAAGATCGCGCCACGATTTAATCCAACGTTCAAACATGTGATAAATAATAGTTTCAGATGTTGGGCGAACCACATATGGTTCTTCAAGCTGTTTGCCCCCGGCATGGGTAACAACAGCTAATTCAGGAGAAAAGCCTTCAATATGATCGGCTTCTTTTTTTAAGAAGGATTCAGGGATAAAAAGCGGAAAATATGCATTTTTAACACCGTGCTTTTTAATGCGAGCATCTAAATCTTTTTGGATAGTTTCCCACAGAGCATAACCATAGGGACGAATAACAAATGAACCGCGCGTGGGGCTTTGGTCAACAAGTTCAGAGTCAAAAATAACTTGCTGATACCATTCAGGGAAATTTGTCGTAAAAAGTTGAGCTAAATCCATTGCCGCACCCACTGTTTAATCCGTACATTTGCCAAACAGTATACCACCGGCCCAATACGGCAACAAGGCACTCTTTTAGCGAATAACTTCAAGCAACATAAAAAAAACAAAATTATCCGAAATTACTTAATGTCTGTAACGTCTTCACCCGAGAGAACATTACACGTTCTAGTTTTATAGCCATCAAGCTTGCGAACATCTTGGTAATACAGTGTTATTTTCCATTCATCGATATCTGAAGCTGTTTGCAAGATCGCAAATGCATCGTTAAAAAAGGAAACTCCTTCTTGATAGATTTGCGTTGGAGCAGAAAATACCGTCCACGAAGAAACCCCACTTTCTGGAGGCAATTGCCTAAGCCCGTCCATGGATTGGAATGATTTTCGCTTAACCTCTGAACGCACAATAACTTTTGTTGCAAGATCATCAACAGGTGAAGGATTCGTTGGATGGCCTGCAATATTCGAAACAGAAAGCTGATCGGAAGAAGATTTTTTCAGAAAATCTGCATAACAATTGATATCAATTGTTTCCATTGTGTAATCACTTCCTCCTTCATGCGAGAAGCGTAAGAAGTTTTTATCAAAATCGGGCGAAACACCAACGTACAAAATGATGGGAAGCGTATTAAAAAAACGCTGAACCATACTTTCCATAGGGAATTTTTCGCCATCTGTTTGAACCGATTCAGCTCTGAGTTCTAGCTCTCGCTTAAGTCCATAATTTTGCCAATAATTTTCAGATTCATGGTTGCCACGAATGTAAAAAGCTCGTTCAGGGTTTTTTTCAATTAAACGCATCGCAATCATCATTATTTCCATGCTGTATGCAGAGCGGCTCACAACGTCACCCAAAAAAACGATATGATCTTTTTCGTCTTTAAGGGCAAGTGAGTCATCGAGAATATCCATCTCTTTGAGCTTTGTTAGATTGCGCGTTAAAGAATGTAACGCTCCTTGCTGGTCTCCAAAGATAATAAAACGAGCTTTTTCGGGCGGTTTAAGTCTAAGAATAAAAGCATCTTTATAGTTTTTTTTCTCGCGCTCTGCGATTAGTTTTTCCATGAGGTCACGATAGCTTTTAGATGACCATGGTTGCGGAACTACAAGTCCTGCATAGCAAAAAAGATTTCCTAAGGTTCGCGCAAAAAAACCCGGCAAATTATTGGTATAAAACGTCTCAAAATCTGGCTTTACAATACTTTTATTATCGCGAGATGGGCTTTCTGGAAATATTTTTGTGTAATTCTGCAGATCAGAAAGTTTTGCAAAAAGATTGGGCTGGGCATATTCGGGAACCACCAATGCAACGATAAAAAGTAAAACAATCAGACTGCCTAAGATAATTCCCGAAAGAATAAGCGGAGAGAGAGAACTATTCTTTTTTGCCACAGCTTTCAGCCTTCTTGCTTACGTTTTAATAATAATTAATGTACTTGCAACCATCACAATTACTTGAATGACATAAAAACATACGCCATTAATAATTTCTACAACTCGCAAGCGTTCCGCTACTTTTACAGGATCCGGATCTTTATCGATATACAAACTACAATACCGTCCAATAAAAAGCTGGGATGCAAAAACAAGAAAGCTCATCACAAGCAAAACCAAATATAAGCTATCGGCAATAGTAAAATAACTCACTTCAGGGATCATTTTATCCAAAACAAAACGATACCCTAGCTGGGCTGAAATCCCTGCACTTGCTAAAGAAAATCGACCAACATAATTGCTCAACGCCATTAAAAATGAAAAAAGGGACAGCATGATAACAAGGTAAATCGGTAAAAAGATAACCAATACCTTACGAATACCGGTCTTTTGAACATCAATCGTAAAAATTGCTTTAGGATACGAGGAAGCTTTATCCAAACTCTTGGTATCCAACGCGGGTGAAAAATACCCAGAATCTGTATTAAGGCTTTTAATCTTCCAATTAGAGATATTAAGATCGGGAGCTATGTTAAACGTTGTATTATCAACGATAAAAAACATCTCATAGGGAGTTACCGAATTGTTGGTGATAATAATTGAGAGCTTGTGATCCTCAAAAGGAAAACGAACGAAATCTAAATTGGCCCTGCAGTCGATACGAATATCATATGTTGCAATTACCGCATTCCCAACCACCTTAAGATCTGGTGGTGATTTAAAGGTTACTTTTCCATTATCAACGGCAAATTTACCAATAGTTTCGAGCATTATTTCGTTGGGATGAAACTCAAACCATAAAAGTGCGTCGAAAATAAACTGGTTATTAACGATATCAAACTTAGGAAAACTCTTAACGTAGAGACCCGTTTTAACTTTTACCGTAAATTCACCAAACTCTTTTTGTTTTGCAGCATCAATAATCGAAAATTCAGGCAAAGAGTCTGTTGAGTTAAAATACGAAAGTGAATACCCAAAAAGTCCAATAAGCCCAAGAGGTAAGAGCAAAAGAAAGAAAACTTTTGGGCTCTCTGCACACAAAAGCCACCCAAAGAAAGATGATGACGGCTGTTTGGCGATCATAGCTGCGCCTGCGTATTTTTATTCACTGAATGAATCATCCCATGCTTCGTCTTGCGTTCCTTTATTAATCCAAACGCGTGATGAAAGCTCTCGCGTAGTTGGATTAAAATTAATCTTAAATCCACCAAAATCCTTTTTTGAAAGTCCCTCAAAGAAGGAGACTATTTTTCCAACAGTGTAGGGCGCTTCAAGCTGTTTAAGTGCAGAAACAAAGATAGAACCAGCTATGTACCCTTCTAGCGAATACTGCGAAAGCTCTCTGAGGGGGAAATAGCGCGTCATATCTTTACGATAGGCTTCCACAATGGGAATTTTGCTTTTAGCTGGATCGGGAACCACTGAAGTGGTTGCAATAGTTACACCACGAGATTTTTTAAGCAGCTGCTGCATAGGCGTTGCAGGCCCCAAACCTAAGAACAAGCAATGTTGAAAGCCTTCATTAAGAACGAGTTGAATAAAGTTATACGTCGGCCGATATGTTGAAACACAAATCACAGCATCGGGCCTACTTCTAATAATTTCGGTTGCAGCAGGCATAACAGCAATAGTATTTGAGGGGTAATTTGCTTTTACACAAACCGTAAGCCCAAATTCGGCTAAGGTAGACTCTATAGCCGCAAGGCCCGCCTTGCCCCATTGATTTTCTTCGTAAAAAACAGCTATTTTTTTGCGCTGTTGCTTGTTAACGGCATATTTAATGAGCGCTCTAAGTTCTGTGTTCATAGAAGGTCGTAAATTAATAAGATAGCGATAATCAGGCGACCTAAAACCCATGTCTCCTGCCGTAGGAAAAAGCATTAAAACATTCTTGTTTTGAACCAGACCTTTAACCGTTGAAAGTAAATGGGAACCAAAATTACCCACAAAAAAGGGTGAGTCTTTTAAGCTTTTCATAACATTTTCTTTAGCCGCAGTAGAAATATAGCGATCATCGATGGTGGAATATTTAAGTAAATATTTTTTATCAAGACCACCGGCACGGTTAAATTTATCAAATACGAGTGTTATACCCGTCAAATAATCTCTGCCTACCAAAGCCATACTTCCCGTAAGCGGCATACTTGCACAGAGTTTGATATCATGGCCAGCTGAAGGAATAATTTCTGATTCATCAGAAAGTACGCTCAACGTAGAAAGCTCAGCGGGTGCTACCTCAACATCATCTGAAATAATTTTATCTGAACTAGCTGCCTTAGGTTTATCAGCTACAGCTACAACAACTTTGTCTTCTGGCTTTGAAGA
>JBEITS010000032.1:0-9589 GCA_040374805.1 Campylobacterota bacterium
AAAGTGCGTCAATAATCGTTATTTCTGAGAAACCCAGGCGAAGAACGCCCACAATAATTCTGACGATAAATTTTGCTTCAAGCTTGGAGCACTTACTCAAAAGAGCTAATAATAAAGCTATTTTTTTTTTCCTTAGAGCCATTGCCTGTTACTTTTTCTATTTCAACCAAGGCATCATAAGCCTCAACAACCGTTAATTCGCCACCACCCAAAAGCCCGGAACTACGTTCGAAAGTACTTCCCAGATCTCCCGAAAATTCAAGGTTTGATGCCCATTCGGCATGAGAAACACCCGAAAATTCTTGCAAAACAGGAGAAAGTGTTTTTTGTGCAAGATTAAAAGCGGTTGAAATAAAAACGGGGTACAAAACCCCCAAAGAAAGGTACGAAATAATTTGAGCCTCATGTGGCGAACTTTGTAAAAACAACTCAGAAAGCTCTCGCATCATTTCAAGACGAGAACTTTGATGCTCAATACGCTCAAACACAGCAACAAGACTTGCAAATAACATTTCGCAAAACCCAAATATATAAAGATATAGAAAGACGAATGGCCCATTTTTCAATGGGCCAACAATAAATTTGGTAGCGACGCAGGGACTCGAACCCCGGACCTACAGATTATGATTCTGCCGCTCTAACCAGCTGAGCTACGTCGCCAAATTTTTTAATCTAATCAAAAACGAATCCACAATGAATCGCGCTTGTCTACTAGGTAGTCAAAAACGATCTCAAGCAAAGAACGCCTGCAAGAAGTGTAGAAACAATCCCAATAATTAAAGTAACAGCAAAGCCTTTAATACTAGGACTTCCAAATTTTAGCAGAATCAACGCAGTTAGCAAGCCCGCAACGTTAGACTCTAAAATAACGCTTACCGCACCTGCAAATCCACGTGAAATCGCATCTTTGTATGATACGCCTTCAGCCAATAATTCTTTAATTCGTTCGTAAATCAACACCGACGAGTCAATCGCCATGCCAACACCCAAAACCATGCCAACAATACCAGGCAACGTCAAGGTAGCCTTAAATAGTGACAACATGGTAAGCGTTAAAAGAAGATTAAACATCAAAGAAACAAAGGCTAAAATTCCGGCATATCCATAATAAAACACGCCAAAAACAAGAAGAAGTAACATCGACAAGCAACAAGCAAATAAACCTGTTTTCAAAGCGTCATCGCCGAGTTCAGACCCAATAACACTTTCTTGTTCGAGTTTAAGAGGCGCAAGCAACGCACCAGATTTAAGAAGCAACGAGAATTTAGCAATATGATCGAGAGAGAACTCACCCGTGATGCGATTATTTGCACCCAACTCTGACTGAATCTTAACAACAGAAATAGCACGATTATCGATAATGATTGCAACTTGGCGACCAATATTTTCACGGCTCATCTCGCGCAATTCGCGAGCGCCTTGCGAATTCATACTAAAGGCGATGCATGGACGACCATCTTCACCATGATCTAATTTAGCATTATCAATACGATCACCAGTAATATCAGGAAACACAGAAACTAAACACCAGCCCGTTGGAACACTGTCTTCACCACCCAGTAAATCGCTGTAGACAGGAATAATCATTTTATCTGCAGGAACAACTCCATCGAGAGCATCAAGAATGCTATCGCGAGAATCTGCAATTTTTTCTGCCACTTTAAACTCAAGACGCGCAGTTTTTGTAATTGTGGCTTTCACGCTGTCTGCCGAAGAAGCACCCGGCAATTGAATAACAAGATTGCGCTCTGCATGCTTAAAAATGCTCAAGCCTCGAACTGCAAAATTATCTAAACGAGCGCGCAACACACCAATAGTTTGATCTACAGATGTTGCCCTAAGCTCTGCATCTTCTGCTGGAGAAAGGCTTGCTTTAACCAAAGCAGCATCAACAACAACAGAAAGTTCTTTAACTTTATCACGCATAAAAGCTGCAAAAACATTTGCATCATCAGCATTTTTAAATGAGAACTCAATTCCTTGAGCAGTCAAATTTTTACGAATGGATTTTGGAATTTTTTTGGAACGACGCAGAGATGCATCAACTATTTTGCCATATTCAGCAAGTCTGTTTTCGATAGCTTTATCAATATCAACACTGTACACAAGGCGAACACCACCCTGCAAATCAATGCCTAAATTAAGCGACGGAACACGAATAGACTTTATAAAGCGCTCCAAGAATGGAACAGAATCATTAGAAAGAATAGCTCTATCTAGCGAGAACAACATGAACGAAGCCACACAGGCGCCAACAAACCAAAAAGATACTGCTGAGGTCCAAAAACGACCTAATTTTGCACTCATGTGCTTCCTTTCAACAGTGAAACAGTCTACCTAGAAACATCGTAAGCGCCCAACTACGCCAAGGCTTTGAAGGGCATACGTTTCACATACGTCCATCTATGGCTTGCCAGTCATTTCTGAAGGAAATGACTGGTGCCGAGAAGGGGACTCGAACCCCTACGAGGATACCCTCGCTGCCCCCTTAAAGCAGTGCGTCTACCAATTCCGCCATCTCGGCCATCTCGTTAGAGATTCCATGGCAGAAATCTAACAGAAAGACGTTCACAGTGCAACCCGCAATTGGCAGTTTTTATGCTTTTATTAAAAATATATTAACGCTTAGATTTTTGGCGCCGCTGGCAATGCTGGAAGTGGTGGCAATCCTGGCAGGGCAGGAAGTGCCGGTACCGCCGGCAAACCCTTGTTTGAATCAGGCATTTGAGCACTGGCCGGCGCCGCTGGAAGCGGAAGCGGCACAGGAGCTAAATTCTTAGAAACCGCAGGCAATGGAACTGGAGCAAGTTGTGGCAAAGCCGGCAAAGCGCTTGAAATATTTGGAGTTAAAGGCATTGAGGGATCAGGTTTTGCAACCAAACCCGGCATTGGCGGCAACGCAGGTGATGATGCAAGAGAAGCCACAGCAACCGCAGCCACATCAACAGGAGCTTGCGTTACACCCGAAACAGAATCCTTCTCATCTTTCTTTAAAGAAGCTGCTGCTGCGTTTGCGTCTGCAGACGAAGATGCAGCAAGCGCAGGACGAGCAGACAATTGAACAAAAACATGTTTTACGTAATCAAAACCAGAAACAAAAAGCTTCCAAGCACCTGATCCAAAATTCCATGCAGCAGACTTAAGCTCACTTTTTTTTTCGGTTAAAAGAGGATCTTCTACCACATCACCCGTATTTGCCAAAATGCGCTCTCCGCGAATTGTTACAAAAACTTTTACCAAATTAGCCCACAGAATCTTAAATCCCTGACCAATCGTGCTCAAAACCGCATACGGCATTCCACCACTCCCCAAAGCAGCATCATCACTCATCGTGTCTACCAGGGAATCACCATCCCTCTTCTCTGGGTCTAATGTTTTTTTTGCAGAAGAAGCTTTTTTCGCCTCACTACTTGGCAAAACTGCAGCTCGCTCATCTTTACGAGCTATCGTGTCTTCATTTTTGCCAATTGATGTAACAAAACCCTTCACTTTATCCATTAAGGTCTTAAGCGCATCAATGTCTGTTTTCAATTTTGCCATAGATTCTTCTATTTTTTTCATAGAAGCCGTTATGCCAGGAGAATCTTTAGAGCTTGCTTGTGCGTACAATTCCTGAGTTTTTTTAACAACATCGTCAATTTGATCAGCCTGATTTTTCCCATCAGTCGCCTGAGCAAAAATTTCATTTTTCAGTGAACTGACCTTGCTATAATTAGCTACAAAATCTGTCCTATTCTTCTTAAATGCAACAACCGACGAGCGAACCCCATCCTCGTCTTTATCAAGCGCAACTTGAGCATCTTTTAATACTGCAATCATTTTAGATCCATCGGCGAGAGCTGTTTTACATTGAGCCATCGCGCCTTTAATGTCAGCCACACACTTCTTAAATTCAGGAGACGTATCTTTGCTTTGCGCTAAAGCCGCATCGCTGTACACAGGTTCGCGCTCTGCTAAATACGCTGTAGCATTATCAATAATGGCGGAAAACTTACCAACAGCCGCAAAAATATCCTGATAAAAGCCATCTAATTTTTTATCAAAACTTGCGTAAGAAGATTCAACAGCCTCCGAAAGAGACTGAAATTGAGAAACTAATTTTTCTAAAGCAGAAACAGCTGCTATCGATCGCTGTACATTTGCCTTGCGAGAAGCATCATCTGCACGAGCACCACCCATACCCTGAGAACTTTTCCCCATCTCAGCATCTAGCATTACAGGCGCAACAGCGGATGCCCCAGATAAACCTGCAGAGCTTGCAGGCACAATTGATGCAGGAGCCGGCACAGACGCAGAAGACGATGTAGGAAGTGGAGGAAGTGGCGCAGACACTGGCAAGGGGGGTAATGAATTAGCAGCAGGCGGCAAAGATGGCGCAGGTGGAAGAGACGGCAACGATGGCAGTGGCGGAAGAGCCGGAGCCATAAGAGAAGCACAGATAAATACATTACATACAATTAAGCGCAGCATTTTCAAAAATCTCATAGCTCGTCCTAGCTGCATAAAACAGCCCTAGAACCCCGTGGAAAACATGCATTCACATATACGCGAAACAAACTCGTTTTCACAACAAAGAAAAAATTTTGAACTGCCCTATTTGCCTAAAAGCAACGTAAAGAAGTCAACCGCGCTATAAAAAATTTGTGCAAAAAAGCGCACAACAGAATACAAGAACGAACGAGGCTCTAACGCCTCTCCTGAAAAGACCTCTTCTGCCTGCTGCTCAGAAGATTTTTTATTTTTAGAAGAACTAGAACTCGCAGAACGCGACTCATCAGAAATAGCTGAACTATCGCCAGAAGGTGTTGCTTTCACATCAGACGCTGCATTGTTTTTTTTGATCGTTTCGCACGCCAAACGCACATTACCAACAACCTTGCTCACTTCATCCATTTTTGTTCTACCCAGAGCCATTACTTTGTCTAAATCACCCGCAAGGTCATTTTTAACAAATTTAAGAAGCGCATCTAAGAACGTCGCCATTCCCTCTAACTTGTAATACGAATCTCGCGCTTTTTCATGATTAATCATACCAAACATATCATTAATCAGAGCTTGTGCTTCGGCTGATTTTTGCAAGGCCTGCTGGCTACATTTTTCATATTGCGTCACTCGCTCAGAAACACCAGAATCGATATCAACAATTGCTTTTAAATCTGACTGCAGTTGAGCAAACAAAACCGTATTATCAAAATAATCCTGAAACTTCTTACTTGTTGAAAGACGCGCCATATCTTTATCCACAACGCTGCCATCGTCTGATTTTGACGGCTGATTAAAATACGGTGCAAGTTGCTCGAGCAATTGATCTATCTGACCGCGCCCCACAGAATTCTTCTCATAAAATGCTGCAGCATCTTGATTAAATGCAGATCGTTTAGCGTCGTACATGGCGCCACCAACATCTTGAATTTGAGCAACAAGGCCATTAATTTTTTCTTGCTGCTCACGAGCTTTGAGTAACCAATGGCGCTTCTTAAACCAACTCCCTCGCGCATCTGCCCCAGCACTCACAGCAGCCGAAGTATCAAAAACACTTAATACTGCAGAATTTGGAGATATTGCGGGCAACATAGACGCATTAGAAGCTAACGGAGCAATCATACTTTCAGGTGCAACAGACATATTAGATGATGAAGCAGAAAGAGACGGCAAGCTTGGCAAGGCGGGCAATGCAGGCAAGGCGCCACCAGCAGCCCGTACAACAACATGCCCAACCCCAAGAAAAACAAGTAATAGTGCCAAGACACGACGCTTCATGACAAAAGCTCCCCACACAAGATGTGTTCCACTATGGGCACAGTATTATAGGGTACGAGCTAGGTCTTCAAGCTCTTTAAAGAGATATTTCAGCAATTCAGCCGATTCATTAGAGGTATAGCTCCACTTAATGCCGTCTTCAATGCGAACAAGAATCGATCTATCCGATTTGATATCAATCACATCAATACGAACAATATTCATAAGAGGATGAACCATAGATGGAGCCCTAACAACACCTGCACGACCCAAAATTGAGTAGCAAACGTTCCCGGCACCCATGATGTTAATCATAACTTTTTTCTGCCAAACCATATTGCGGTAACCCATATGGTCTTTATGAATGCTCATCAGAATGCTATCGTCACCCTTCTGAACCATGCATTGAATAGGAGTTGTATGAGGCAAACCTTTTTCTGAGAAGGTAGCAAGAACGCCAACAACTTCTTTTTTTAACAACAACAACGACAAATCTTCTGGTAATTTTACCCCGACGTGTTTTGCCATGGTACAATCTTTCCTTTTTTATTTTTATTTTTTAATCACTACCACTTCACACACCGCAAAACCGGGCACACACCCCAAATTTCAGCCTCTTTCAACCCCAAGGGGCTAAAATGCCAAAATGTTGCATCCCAAAGATCCGCAATAAAATATTTTTATCGTGAACCCCGAACAGGAATCGATTGCTCAATAAACGAAATTATTGCTTGCTTATCTACTTCTGCTTGCTCTGCAGCTACAGACCCTTTTGCAAATTTCACTTGAACCGAAGTTAACAAGCACTTTTCTAGATATTCCAAAAGCGCTGTATCAACTTCAGATTGTTTGAAGAACTCTATTAGTTCACTTTCTGTCTTATCAGAAAGTATCCATCCGAATCGTTTACCACAATACCATTTTAATACATCTGTCAAACTTGCGTAAAAGCGCTTTCCATCGGCCAATGAAGTGGCAGAACCCAGACTGAGTGCATGCAATTTTTTCAATGCAACGACCCAGCACGGCTTTCTGGCTTCATAATAACGAGTGTACGCGTGGTAAAGAAGAAGAACAAGAGCCACAACACCTAATGTGCTCAAAATACCAATAAGGACAAAATGTTGTGATGCCCAAGAAGGGGCCTGAATACATCCATACAAATCTGGAATCTGCAAAATCATTAGACCTGCCTCCTTGTACGGTCCCTAAAAAACTGCGCCAGAGGAGCAATCCAGGAGGCGCCAACCTCAAGATTTAAGTAAGAAACACCCATTTTCTTCAAAAAAGACGTTCGTTTTTTTGCAATCAAAGAGCACAACGCTCGTTTTTTTATGGTTCGAGTATCAAAAAATACCGTGTTACCCGATTCAATGTCCCGCAACGGAACCACCCCAAACACAGGTAAAGCGACTTCTGCAGGATCGGTGATAGAAATGGCAACAAGATCAAACTGCCGCGCAACAGCTGCAAAACTTGCAAGTTGTGTCAATTTGGCATCTAGCCAATCCGACACCACAAACAGCACAACGCCCCGCTTGTTTTTTTGCTTCATCAAAAATGAAAACAATGCATCCAAAGAGGTCCCTGCAGTTCCCTTGGTAATCTGACACGCATCATCCACAATGCGCGACAAATGCCCAAACCCACGCGCCGGCGCAATCCACTTCTCAACCGTTTTAGAGAAAAACATAGCGCCAACTTTATCATGCGAGTTAACAGCAATCGAGCCGATAGCACCTGCGATGGTGCACGCAAGATCATATTTTAACGATTCGCCTGAGCCATAGAACATGGACGACGAGGTATCGATGGCAACCAAAACTGTACGATCGCGTTCTTGAATGAACGTTTTAATCATAGTTTCGTTGGTGCGGGCAGATGCATTCCAATCGATTGACCGAACATCATCTCCCGGAACGTACGCGCGCAGTTGGTCAAACTCTAGCCCCACGCCCTTAAAGGCAGAGGCATAGTCGCCCACCAGCGCGCTACGACTTATTTTTTTACTAACAATCTGAAGCTTTTTTAACCGTGCATAAACAGAGATATCCATAGCGCCAATCCCATCAGATTTAAGATCTCGTTAGATTACTACCAAAGAGCGTTCATCTCATCGACTAATACTTGTGGCAATTTAACAGAGCCATCGGGCTGCTGATAGCATTCCATCAAAGCAACCATCAAACGAGGCAAGGCCAGCGATGAAGCATTCAAAGTATGCGCAAGCATAGGTTTTGCACCCTTCTCTGGTCGATATTTTATTTCAGCTCGACGCGACTGAAAGTCTGTGCAATTGCTCGATGAAGAAACTTCATAGAATCTATTTTGGCCCGGCAGCCACACTTCAATGTCATAGGTTTTGGCAGAGGCATATGAGCAATCTTGCCCCGCAAGAAGCGATACTTGATAATGCAAACCAAGCATCTTAAGAAGCTTTTCGGCACATTCAACCATGCGCTCAAGCTCGGCCTCAGATTCTGTTTGTTCAACAATCGAATACAACTCAACCTTCTCGAACTGGTGAATTCTAATCAGACCACGCTCAAGCGAGCCATAACCACCTGCTTCACGCCTAAAGCAACTTGTCCATGCCGTCATTCGAATAGGAAGTTGTTCTTTCTCGAACGTTTTACCTGCATGCAAATTGGTAAGGGGCACTTCTGCCGTTGGAATTGGGTACAATCCATCGGCTTCGATTTGGTAAAAATCACCTTCAAACTTAGGCAAGCTACTTGCATTCACAAGAGAGCGGCGGTTAACAAGTGTTGGGGGGATGACCGGCTCAAAGCCATGTTGAGCGTTATTACGCAGCATGATGCGCGTCAATGCGTACATTACCTTAACACCATCGCCACGGTAACAAGGGAACTGTGCGCCTGTCATCTGGGTGCCGGCTTCAAAGTCGAACCAGCCGAGCTTTTGATTCAATTCAACGTGATTTAAAAATTTGTAGGAGAATTCGGGCTTGGTTCCAATGGTGCGGACCGCGAGATTGCTCTCTTTGCCGCCTTCTGGAAGTCCAGGCAAAGGAATATTAGGAACATGCAAAAGCGCGTCCTGAAGCTTGGCTTCAATTTCCGAGAGCGCAACTTCTTTGTCTTTAAGACCCTTGCTGATTTCGATGGAACGAGCACGGGCAGCATCTGAAATACCCTGAGCACCTTTGGAAGCAAGGTCATTACGTTCTTTACGCAGCGATTCAACATCTGCGCGGAGCTCGCGAGCCTGCGTATCAAGGACAATGATGCCTTCAATATCAACAGACGGTTCCTTCTTCTTAAGAAGTTGACTAATGCCCTGCGGGTCTCGTCGTAAAAGTGCAATATCAACCACAGCTCAGTTCCTTCGTGCTACGTCATTCAATCGGCGCAATGAGGATAAAACAGTTTGGAAAAAAGCTCAAACGGCCTCTTGCCCCGCTTCCATGCTCCATCCCGCAAAAAAAGCACAAAACACTTCATTCAAAAATTTTTTTGATTTAAAAAGATGCCGACTTAGAATCAAGTCTTCGACAAAAAATCATGGTCTTAAGGAAACATTCATGAACAACGTAGTCAAATCGTTATTTCTCGCTCTCTGCATTGCTAGCATAGCAAGCCCAATCACTGCCATCACACGCGATGAAAGCATCGCAGATTTTACCTTGCGTCTCTTTCTGTTATTTAAACCCGCGGTACCTTATACCCAAGAAACATACACAGCACAACTTATTAGGGCCCTTGAAGACGATTTTGCTGCTACGCTACAATCACGACAAGCCATAATTGACGCAGGGCTCGCGAGCCAAATAAAGGGCATAACAACAGTCTCCATCAACGGTCGAATGCTACCACTTGGAAAGTGCTGG
>JBEITS010000124.1:0-2350 GCA_040374805.1 Campylobacterota bacterium
CCACAAGAAGCGTTCTTCAGCGTACTTAAACGCTAAAATGGCAGGAGAAACCATGAAACGCCGCAAGGGATTTTATTCTATCTCGGTAGTTGCAAAGATGTTTGAAGTTCACCAACAAACCATCCGATTGTACGAAAAAGAGGGTCTTATCAACCCTCAGCGCTCAGAAGGCAACACGCGTCAATTTACCGACGAAGATGTGGACCAGCTCGAAAAAATTATCTACCTCACACATAAGCTTGGAATTAACCTTGCGGGCGTTGAAATGATTCTCAAACTCCAAAAGAAAATCGATAAACTTCAGGGCGAGATCAACAAAGCGTTTGAAAGCACAAGAAACGATCTTGAAAAAGAAGCAGAAACCTACGCAGCAATCGCTCGCGAGGAATCTAAACAGCTTCTGGCCATGAAATCTACAGACGCAAAACTAACACCCCAACTGCCACAACCAAAGCCGCCACGAACCACAAAACCAAAAGTTAGTTCGTTTGCAAAAGAAAACAAAGTTGAAGATACTGAATTGAAAGACGACCTAAAAATCGACTACGAAGACCTATAAAACCCGAGAGGGCTGCCACATGTCTGCATATCACACCGTTAAAACAGCGCTGTTTATGGGCGCTCTCTATGGAATTCTTGTTGCCGTTGGATCGCTTTTTAACGGAGGCATCTTTTGGGCACTTGCTACGGCTTCTATCTTTAATCTTATTGCTTATTTTTATTCCGACCGTATTGTTTTGGCGATGTACTCTGCCAAACCACTCACACAAGAATCTCACCCGGAAATCCATGGAATGGTAAAGGATCTTTGCGGCCGCGCAAATCTTCCGCTCCCCAAGATCTGGATTATCGAAAGTCATAACGCCAACGCATTTGCAACGGGCAGAAACCCTGCCAATGCATCGATTGCCTTTACAACCTCAATTATCGACCTACTCGATGCAGATGAACTGCGCGCTGTTGCAGCCCATGAACTTTCACATGTTAAAAACCGCGATATTCTTATTGGAACACTTGCAGCAACACTTGCAGCAGCCATTGCCTATTGCGCCGACATGATTCGCTGGTCGATGTATTGGGGAAACAGCAACCGCGAGCGCAAACAGCATTGGGCTGTTGTAATGCTAACCGTTGTTTTTGCTCCGCTCATCGCAACACTTATCCAACTTGCCATCTCACGCTCGCGCGAGTTTCAGGCGGATGAATCTGGCGCTCATATGTGCCGCAAGCCATTCGCTCTTGCATCTGCGTTAGAAAAATTACATCACAGCCCAAAAATGGAACAATCCGATTCGTACGCACGCGCATCCACCGCACATCTTTTCATCAGCAACCCCTTTAAGGGGGCCTCTGTGCTGAGTTGGTTTTCAACGCACCCGCCGGTTGAAGAGCGTGTAAAACGCCTACGAAAAATGCTTGTTATTTAGATCAAAACTCTCGGACATGTCACTTTTTATTACCGAATATGACCTTACAACTCTCAAAGATTCGTTGCTGTTTTGCAATATGCAAGAACTCAGAGAAATTAGCACCTCTCTGGGGCTTAATGCGAAACTCACCAAGCTCAAACTCATTACCACAATTGTGCATTTTGCGGCCACCGGTGAAAAACTCACAGAACCTAAAATACCGGCTATTTCATGCACACAGCGGGGCAAAGCGCACATTCTTGCCCCAGAAAGCCTTATGCTCAAGGGCGCCTATAAAAATGATCTTGCAACACGCCTGTTTTTCAAAAAACTTATTGGTGAATATTTTCACTTCACAGCCTTTGGAATTGATTGGCTTAATGAACGTTGGCTTGTAGGAAAACCGCCAAGCTACCAAGAATTTGCCGACTTCTGGGCAGCTGAATATCAAGCTCGCAAAAGCTTTGGCAGTACCCCCAAAGAAGAATGGGCGTACATCAATTTTGTGCAAGCATTCATTCAGGCCAATCCATCTGCTGAAAAAAATGAGATTCTAAGTGCCTGGATCCACGAACGACTCAGAAATGTAAAAATCGCGCGAGACATTCTCAGCAAGTCCACAAAACAATGCTTTTTAGAGCATTTTTGACATAAAAAGCTCATCTGCCAAACTGATTAAATATTGCTTTTACAGCATTTATGGCTTAAACAAAACCTACAAAGAGTTTCCATGAATTTTTTTGAATATATCTTTTTTATTATTTCTGGCCCCGTAGGCATGCCTCCACGATCAGATAAAGTCTTCTGGCTTGCTAATATTTTCGTTCTTATTTACCTTCCACAAAGCTACCCCATTGCCTTTGTTGCGCTTGGGCTGGGAACTCTTAGCCTCATGCTAAACTTCTATCAAGCTTTAACCGGCACACTGATCACCAATGGGG
>JBEITS010000063.1:0-6224 GCA_040374805.1 Campylobacterota bacterium
CTCTACAAGGGCAACGCCTCAAAAATACTTTTTCGAATTATCAAGGAGCATGCTGTTGGTGCTGTGCATGCAAGTGCGTGTTATGAGCCGGGGCGGCGTGAGCAAGATGAGCAGCTAGCCAAGGAATTGGCTGCTGCGGGTGCAGAGTGCACGTTCTTCAATACAACGCTTTTATGGGAACCTCAGGATGTTTTAAAGGATGATGGAACTCCGTATAAAGTTTTTACACCTTTTTATAAAAACGCTGTTTCAGTGGCAAAAAAACCGCGCAAGCCGCTTCCTGTTCCAGAAAAACTTACTGTTATTAAAGATAGTGCAGCAGGATCGATTGACGATCTGGGGCTTCTTGATGCAAAAGAACCTATAAGTTTTGCCAAATATTGGACAGTGGGCGAAGATGTGGCCCTAAAAAGGTTGACTGACTTTGTTGGCGCAGGCATTGCTGGGTACGCTGAAGGACGTGATTTTGCAGATAAAGATCAGACTTCACATCTTTCTCCACATCTTCATTTTGGCGAAATTTCGCCACATGTTGTGTGGGATGAGCTTCATTCTGCGAGTGTTAAGAGTAAGCTTCTTCCTGTTGACCGTGAAAAATTTTTAGCAGAACTTGCCTGGCGTGAATTTTCGTATTCGTTGCTCTTTAATTTCCCTGATTTGCATCGCAAAAATTTTAATAAAAAATTTGATGCTTTTCCGTGGAAGTCTGATTCCAAGTTGCTCCATGCCTGGCAGCAGGGGCGTACGGGTTATCCAATGGTTGATGCAGGGATGCGCCAGCTTTTGCAAACGGGATACATGCACAACAGGGTTCGTATGGTTGTTGCATCATTTTTGACAAAAAACCTCATGCAATTTTGGGGGCATGGAGCTGCGTGGTTTTGGGAGCATCTTGTTGATGCAGATCTTGCGAATAATTCTGCAAGCTGGCAGTGGACAGCCGGTTGTGGGGTTGATCCGTCGCCTTTTTTTAGGATCTTTAATCCTGTAACGCAAGGTAAAACGTACGATCCTCAAGGAGCTTACATCAAAAAATATATTCCAGAGCTTAAAAATATGCCCGAAAAGTACATTTTTGCTCCCTGGGAGGCACCCGCAAATGTGCTGAGGGAAGCGGGGGTGGTGCTTGATAGAACGTATCCATCGCCCATGATACTTCTGGGAGAGTCTCGCACGCGGGCTTTAAAAGAGTATGAGAAACTCAAGGATTAGTTTTTCTATAAAAGAAGCTCTAGATCTTGCAACTGCTGGTATGGATTGCAAGATCTAGCGTACTATGGATAGTACACACGGGCATCCTAAAAGTAGTGCGTTGTATGCGAAAAATTCTTGTTTGTTTTTTTGTCGTATTTTCTTCGATGGTATATGCCCCACAGTTCCCACCCAAAGGTGGAGACGGTGCTGAAAATATCTCGCATCCTGTTGCGCTGGCTGGTTTAGTTATTGTCCCTGTGGGTGCTGCAGGGGCTGTGATGGTTCCAGGCGGAACTCCATCTCTTGTGGCCGATCGCCCTGCGCCAGGGGCTCCTAGAAGAACAGCTTCAGGGCGTCGCTTCTTTCCACTTCCTGCGCTAGGTGTAGATCCTGCTGTGGCTCATCTGGTTTTTACAGACCCCACTGACGCGTAAGGCGTGCGAAAAACCCAAAAAACGATGTCTTTTGGGTTTTTATTAAACGCCAAAGATTTCTGTTTGAAAATATTGTTGAGTTTTCCTTTTTAAAAACGCTAGTCTAAGAATGTAGTTGGAATGTTAAGTGAATTTTTCTTGAAAGGGAAAATGATCATGAAAAGACAATTATTATTAGCTACGTTGTTAGCAATGTTTGCAGGTTTTGCCGGAGATCTTTCTGCGGTAAAATATGGAAATAAAGGCAAGAATAAAGAGACCTCAGCAGTCACGCGTGAAAAAGGCTCAAAGCGCCAAAAGCGCGAAAGAGGCTGTAAAAAGGGTGAGAAGTGTGGTTCAAAGCGCACCAAGAAAGACAAGAAAACTGCAGCTAAGTAAGTCTTTATAGTTTAAAAATAGGCCTCAGAAATGGGGCCTATTTTTTATTGAACCATTCTAAGAATTCTTGAAATGCCTTAGTTCTAAAAGCAAAAGGGGCTTTTTCGCCATCATCGGCAAGTTGTTGATATGTTTTTTTTGCTCCATCGGGCACAAAAATCACTTGATACGGCAGCGCAGCGTTCATTCCCTTGTGAGGTAAAATAAGTGAGCCTTCACATTTTCCTTCAAAGAAATGTAGATCATCAGGGCCTGCGATATAACAAAGGATAAGTTTGAAATATGCTCGGTCGCCTGGCTCATAGAGCTTGCAAAGGCCTTCAAAGCCTAAAGATTTAAAAATATATTTCGAGAAGGTTCCTGGAAAATTGTGATATTTCTCGAAAAAAATACCTGCATCTTCAATTAAAAGAGGTGTCTTGAGTTCATTCCAGGCAGCACGTGCTTTTTTAGCGACGATTTCTAATTGGTCATCGCTCTGAAATTCTTCAACTTCAAGGTTTTTTTGAAAAACATCTACATGTAGACCCGTTGCATGGTCAAGATGGTCTTGAATGTCTTTGTATTTACCCTTGTTTGATGTGACATAAGGAATGTGAGGCTTGTTCATAGAATACCGCCTTTTCTGCAGAGCATAAAAATCTAAAATCGCAGCACTTTGCTGAAGTTTCTAGCGTACTATGACTTTTATTGACCGGCCACAGGCTGAGAAAGGTATCTCATCTTTTTATAAGGATGCTTGGCAAGGGAGATGGCGAGAGCTTCTTGTTTTCTTGCTGACTTTTTTTGTACTGTTGTGCCGCATGAGCAGCTTGCTTTCGATTGCACGTCCATGAACAACTTTTTAAGTTTTTTGAGTTTTTGGATTGTTGTTTTTACTCACGGTGCAGCTTGTGCTTCAGGCGAATTTCGTTTGCGAGCAATAGAGCCCTCTCTTTTTCCGTATTTTTCTCCCGAAATTTCAGGTGCGGCTGAGTTGCGCGTTGTTGATGGTTGTTGGTATGCAACTTCTGCGGATGATGCAATGGAGTTTTCTCATGGAGCACAACGAGATTCGAGTGTGCTTTGTAGCAAGGGGTATGACTTTTCAGAAAAGCGCGATGTACGAAGTTTGGTAACCAGCGTTTTGTCTCACTTAGCAACTACCAATTCCCAGGCTCTTATAATTTCTGGATATCATAACCCAGAAGTGTTCGCAGAATACGTGGTTAACATAGTTGCTGGTTTGAGCTCAATCCCAGGGAGTGATTTGCAGCATGTAATGCTGGATGGTTCTGTTATTAATCCTGAAGTTTTTGAGCAATGCGTTCGTGCGATTATGGCTTCGCCTAAATGCAAAAGTCTTTTAACGCTTACCGTGCGGCTTGGCTCACTGCTCAGACTTTCTTGTGATAGAAGAGAAAGTGTTTCATCTGAATCGTGCTCATCGGAAGATTCTCTTGCAACAGTTCGGCACGTTGTTCCAGGCGATTTTGATGCGGATAAACCTCTGTTGGGTGGAGTGCGTAGAAGCGCATCTGTAAAGAGAACTTTGCGACATGCGGTGCAAAAAAACATGCGAAATAATTTTTTCTGCGCAACGGGCGGTGCTTCGTATTTGACGCTAAGATTTTCTGAAAGAGAAGAGTTTGGGCGTAAGATTGCGGGCATGGCTCTTCGACTTGTGGCCCCTGGGCGACTTGCAGGCCACGCCATTTTTGAAGAAAGAATTCCGCAGAAATTGTTTTCTGCGCTTGTTACGATTTGTGCGGGAGGAGCGTGTGCATCTGGTGGAGATGTTGCTTGTTATTTAAGCAAGTCGACCCCCAAAAGTTTTACACCTTTGCTCGAATGCATGTTGGGTTCTCTTGATATCTCTGTCTCGCTAGAGGGCTCTTTAGCGCCTTTTTTGTGGGGTAAGGTTGCGGCGTTGGGCCTAACGCTCTCGGGTAAGTTTTTGGGACTGCTTGAGTGTGTTATTCCCGATGGATTACAGGCCGATTTGGCTTTGTGGTTGCCGTGTTGTGCGGTTGAGCTTTAATACAGGCCGCTGCTTGCATAGAAAAGTAAGCAGCGGCCTGTGTAATGTTTTTTATTGTGCGACGTGTTGTTTTTCAAAGTGTTGTGAGATGGCATATGAAAATGTTTTTTCTTGTAACATTCGCACCCCATGCCCTGGAATTAAAAGCCCTGCTGCTGCAATGTCGGCATCGAGCATCACACTTACAAGTTCTTGAAATGAAACGCGCGGCTGCCACCCGAGTTTTGTAGACGCTTTGCTGATATCTGCTTGTAAATAATCAACTTCGGTAGGTCTAAAAAAAGCGGGATTAATTGTTACAACAATGTCGCCAGCTTTAATTCCGTGATAAACACCCATGGTGTGGGTAGCAACGCCAACTTGGTTAATTCCTGTGCCTATCCATTCAAGCGTAATACCTACGTAATCGAATGCTGTTTCTAGAAAACTGCGGACGGTGTTGCTCTTGCCGGTTCCAATAACATAATCATCGGCCGTTTCTTGTTGCAGCATGAGCCACATGGCTTCAACATATTCAGGAGCAAATCCCCAATCACGATGTGAATCGAGATTGCCCAAAGAAAGTGGCGTTTTAGAGCCTTTAAGCAAATTGGCAATTCCTTTTGTTATTTTTCGCGTAACAAACGTTTCGCCACGCAAAGGGCTTTCGTGGTTAAACAAGATGCCGCTGCAGGCGAAGATGCCATAGGCCTGGCGATAGTTTACGGTCATCCAATGCGCGTACATTTTTGCGGCTGCATACGGGCTGCATGGATGAAAACGTGTAAGCTCATTTTGTGGCGGTTTTGCAGTGCCAAACATTTCTGATGTTGATGCTTGGTAAAATTTGATAGAGGGATCAATTGTTCTAATTGCCTCAAGAATGCGTGTTACGCCAAGCCCTGTTATCTCTCCTGTGTATTCAGGCATCTGAAACGATGCCCCTACGTGAGATTGGGCGGCTAAATTATAGATTTCGTGCGGTCTTATGGATGAAATAAGAGATGTTATTCTGCTTGCATCGGAAAGATCTGCGTAATGCATGATAGGCGCATTTTTTTGTGCTCCAAAAGTTGTGTATTCCGATCCCGATGCAGATTCTCTGCGGATCATGCCATGAACCTCATAGCCTTTTGAGAGGAGGAATGATGAGAGGTATGTTCCATCTTGGCCATTAATACCTGTAATTAAAGCTTTTTTCATCTCAGTTTCTCCGGTGGCGCTGTTGTGTTGGAGGTGTCTTTATTTTTGCGTTTTACGGTGCAAAAGTATTCGTATGTATAGCAAAAGTAAATGAGAAGGTTTGTTGGGGTTTTTGCAGCTTATTTCGTGCAAAAAATAAGCTGCAAGGTATTGCTGTACAAAATAAGCATTACGACTTCTTATTTTTGGAGTGCATTCTTCGTTCGTGTTTTTTGAGATCGTCCTTATTGGCGCTCGTATGTCCACACGTTATGCAGCTATATGGTTTTTCGCCGGTGTGAGTTTTTGAGTGTCGAGTGAGGTTTGATGCTGTGGTGGCTGTGTGTCCATACGTTTCGCACGCGTATGGCCTTTCTCCTGTGTGAATTCGACTGTGTTTAGTTAGAGCCTGCGCATAGGCAGTTGTATATTCGCACAGGTTGCACTTATATGGTTTTTTGTTGCTGTGAGTTTTTATGTGTCGAACGAGAGCATTTCTGTAGGCAGTTGTATATTTACACGTGTTGCACTTATATGGTTTTTCTCCACTGTGAGTTCGTTCGTGCGTCCTAATTCTTTGCGCATCTATGGCTGTATATCCGCAGAACCTGCAGGAAAAAGGTTTTTCGCCGGTGTGAATTCGTTCATGTACAGTTATGTGGCCGCTATAAAATGCTCTATACTTACAGAAGCTGCATTTAAAAGGTCTTTCGCGAGCAGCAGCGTCTTTTAAGGGTTGTTGGCGCCTTTTTTTTCTTTTGGGTTTTTTAACGTCCGGATCATAGTCAGAATCTGATTCATAACTAGCATCTGAATCATAATTAGAATCTTCTGCATCATTAGGAGTCTCTCCTAATCTTAACAGTATTGAGGCTATTTCTATGGGAGACATATCTTTTCTTTTTCTTGATTCTTTAGGAGAAGCAAGAGGCTGAGCTAGGGAGATAATGGTTATAAAAAAGAGGAGTTTTTTCATAGTTGTTGCTCGAGTTAAAAAACAAAATTATTTATAGATTTCATAAGCTACAGAAACATCA
>JBEITS010000090.1:0-4273 GCA_040374805.1 Campylobacterota bacterium
ATTCACACGCTCTCGCTTGTGGCTCATAAGCTGCATAATTTTAGGTATTTTTCTTATCTACCAAGCCCAACACTCTTTGGTGGGGCGTTTTTGCGCTAACACCTTGAAATACGCCGCTCAATACGCTCAGCAACACACGATACCAGACATTAAAAAAGCACCTACAAAAGCGCATGGCATTCGAGTCACACTCCAAAAATTATCTTATAAAGATTACGAAGCTCATTGCAAAACGCTTTGTATGCCTGAAGTTGCAGACCCCTTTTTCTTGAATGGACAAGGCATGGTTTATGAAATTTCACCATGGTTTTTTGTGGGAAATGCACTTATGGGGCAGTTCTTTGAACAACGAATTGCATATTCAGTACTCAATAACAGAACGGGTGAAATAGGTGGATTTATTGAAGTACGAAGACATCCAGAAACAAATACCTACCAACTAGGCGGCTTTGCACGTCAACGACACTGGGGAAGAGGAACAAGCGAAGAAACAACTGCACTGATGATGAAAATTTTTTTTGAAATACTCAATCTTCCAATACTCCATTCTTACGCAGCACCTCAAAACATTCGGGCTCAAAAATTTAGCGAAAAATGTGGATTCATTTTTTCTCATATTTCAGAAGAAGAACTCTCGCGCGGCTACCTTGTCTACACAATAGATTACGCTCGCTATACAGCATTTTTACAGAAACAACCTCTGGCGCTGCATATCACCTAAACCATACAATCCACACCAAGAATACTCAAAAAATATTACGCTGGCTTACCATGAGAGAGAATTCCATCAATCGATAATGATGCGCCGGAAAGCAATGATGAGTACAATGAACCATCGAGCGTAATGCCCGAACCAGAACTCACTCCGTCACTCTTAAAAAGAGTATCGCCCTTAATAAAAAGCGCTCCTGTTGCCAAATTAAGCCCCTGAGAAGCAACCCGCAAAGTTGAATTTTTTATCACAAGTGTTGAACTAGCATCTGCAAAAATAAGCTTATTAGGACCGGCTCTACTTGCAAATGCAAACGTAATGCCACCATCAAATAACAATGAAGAATTCTGAACAATTGTTAAAGGTGTACCCGAAACATACGTAAACGTTGCCCAAGAACTGGTAAAACCAACATCGCCCCAAATATTCAAAGCTCCCGAAGTAAACGACCAAGAAGCATCTAAGCAGCATTTTACAGAATCTAAAATAAGCTGCCCTTTTGTCCTAGAACACATCAACCTAGAAGCATTTGCTCCGCCGTATGTTTTAAAATCTCTCATACCTTTGAGCCTACAATCTCGTATGCACAAAGAACTATTATCAACCACACAAAATGCAGCATTGTTGCTAAATTCAATAACTTTACCGCGTCCATTTAACGTTACATTCCCTGAAAATGTTAAGGTTGTGTTCACATCAAGGTCACGCTCAAGACTCATAACAACACCATCGCCCAAAAAAAACTTCGATGTTGCAGAGCGCAAAGAAATATGCTCGGGGATGAGCCCAACAAGCGTCACATTTTTCAAGGTTAATGATTTACCTGCATTAACAATAATTATAGGGGAAGCAACTGCAGAAAAAAAAACTGTGCGCCCCTGCCCATCATACACCATTGAAGAAGACGAATTTCCACGTGCAACAAGCGTATCAGACAATGAAAATGACCGCGGCGCAGTATCTTGATAGAATGCCGCATCAAGAGTTAAAACAGCTGCATGCACAAATCCAAAAAAACACACACTAAGACCGAGGCAAACAATACGCATAACATTCAACGCCCTGCCCTTTCCACTAAAGAACAACAATTCCACGAACATCGAATGTCGTTCCTAAAGGCATGTAAGCTTTAACACTGTTATCAAAAACGATTGCCTCCGCCTCGTTAGAAGCCTCGCTCGAAACGGTCACTAAATTATCAAAAAAAATTGAACCGTTAGAAAGAATAAGACCCGTGTGCGTTGCACACAATGAAGCATTATCAAAACGCAAAGCAGACGAAAGATCTGTCATAACTAACCTATCTCTACGCGCCGAAGCAGAATCATAACTAAACGTTGTCCCATGTTCAAACGACAAACACGCAAACGAATCAATAGTTAAGGTGCCCGTAGATGTCCATGCCAACACATTCCCCCGTCCACGTAACGAAACATTGTTTTTAATAAGAAGATTGCCTTGCTTAATATTAAAAAGAGGATCTAAAAAAACAGTTACATCATCAAACGTAAGCTGCGACCTACTGCCCGCACAACGCAACCGACTTGTTGTTACATCCGATCCAGCACCAATAAGCTTAAGATCTTTAAGGCACAACTGCTTTGCATCGCTCACAAGCAAAGAATCTGCTGCTTGAATTTTTAAAACCCTTCCTCGGCCATCAATCACACAATTCATCCCATCAAAAAGCCACGGATAAGCAAGGGGAGATGCATTTTCGGCGAGCTGAATATAAACATTATCACCAAATGTTAACGTAGCATTTCGCCCCAATTTAAGATGATTTGGAGAAAAATCTTTGAGAACAATGTTAGTTAATCGAACATTTTTGTTATCAGGAATTGAAATAAGAGGCTCATCTGTTCGAGCCATCCTCACAAAAAGACCTCGTCCATCTACAACCATATTTGAAGAAGCTGAGCCACGGAAAAAAAATGAATACGTTATCGTTAAATCATAATTGGCCACGAGCCTTGTAAGAGCCTCATCAAACCAAACACCCGGCAATGTAGTTGTAACAGCACGCGTAAGAAAAGAACTATCCTGCGCCACATCTTGCTGCGCAAATAAGAGGGGCTGATGAAAAAATACACTAAGCACAAAAAAGAAAAGTACTTTTACGCGTTTTTTTATATACATCATACGATCCTTATGGGGCATCAATGTTTCTCCATGCAGGCTTCTACGAGCCGCGAAAAATCCAGAAAAACACGTGCGAATAATAGCTAAGAAGAATGAGCAAAAACAACAATTGCTCATTCGATTAAATAAGCTGCGCACCCCACCTCAAAAAGCATGTAATTCAAAGCCCAATCCTAAAAGCAACACCCAGAAATCAAACGCTCTCTACGTAATGAAAAAGCTCAAAAAATGCTAAAATGTCACTTTTTTAAGAAAAAACTTAAGAAAACTCAGAATACCCTCCTTTCGTGTATCCTTAAATAAACATAAAATACACTCCCTTATTGCCCCATATACCCAAAAAAGAACATTTAATGCTAAAAAAGTACGCTGCTCACCTTTTTATTCTTTTACTCACGCTTTGCGCTCTGCCAACAAGAGACGCCCTGGCGGCAGGCGCGTCCAGCGAACAGGAAACGGCGCAATCTGAAGAAAAAGTTACGGTACGCGGCCTACAATTATTAGAAGAAATTAAAGAAACAATCGACTCAGCTATTAAAAAAGACCATCCGTCAGAATCTGCAGAAATTTTATGGCCTTGCTCAAAACTGTATTACACAACAGCACAGCAAAAACTTGCCCAACTCTATGCCGATCTGCACAACAGCAGATCTCCCGCAGCAGAAAACTGCTTAGCGTATATCGAAGATTACCTCGAACAACTCGCTAGATTTTCAACCAAAAAGCTGCACAGAAACGATCCTAAGATTCATGAATTCACCAATAACACACTCACCAACCTGGTTAATGTGGCCGAAGAAACACAAAGCGATACAGCAAAAGCATTATCAAATCCCGATCAACACATGGAGCTCAACCCCCTTGATAAAAAAATCCAAGAAAAAGCACTGCAATTTGTTCGTTTCACCCGCCTGATGTTTCTCCCCCCCGTAGCCATAACCTCAACAGAGCCCTCATGGATCGAAACAATTAAAGACAAAGCAGCTAATGCACTTGAAGAACATCCCTTTATGTGTGGCGTTGTAACCACAATGGTTGCTATCGCTCTCTACATTACATACAAAAAACTTACAGCGCCCGAACCCCCTGCAGGTAAAAAAAACACTAAAAAACCCACGGCATCCGCCGGCTCTAAAGGCTCCCTAGAAGTCCGTGATGCAGAGAACGAAGCACGCTTAAGAGAGCAAGAATATGCGGCCAATCGCATCCTTGACGAAAGAACACAAGCAAATGAAACCGAATATGAAGTGATCCCCGTTCCTGTAGCAACACAAGGGCATAACACGTGCGCATACCACTCCATGGCCAACGCAGCAGCTGTTACAATCGCTTTAGAAAAAAAACGAAAAGAAAAAACAGCGCTCACAGAAGAAGAAACAAGAACACTAGAAACAGCACTACTCGCCCTAAGGACAGCAG
>JBEITS010000137.1:0-1835 GCA_040374805.1 Campylobacterota bacterium
AGACTAATACCATGCACCCTTCGCATCCATCCTTATTTTTCACACTAAGCCGCAACCTAAGGCATTGTTTATGAAAAAAAATATATTCAAAATATTCCTCCTACTCCTCCTGCTATCTTCACCTGTAAAAACTCAAGACTCCTCTTCTGATGCTGTGCCTAATGCAAATAACACCACTTCATCGTGCAAGAACTTTTTTACATCGTGGGGGAAATTTAAAGAATGCGCCATTCAATGGGGCGGAAATACAGCAATAACGATAGGAATAGCAACGAGCTCTGCGGCCGTCTTAGCTCTTATGAAATGCTGCCGCACAATCCAACACAAAAAAAAAGCACGTAGAATCGCAAATACCTTGCAACCTCAACAAATTATTTGTGGCATAAAAACCATCATAAAAAACAGCATTCAAAGCATAGAATCTAACGCTGGAATTGTAGTTGACCTTGATGCAACTAGGTATCCGGAAGGCTCTTACATCAATAAATTTGCTATCGTTTCAGACGAAAAAATTAATACATTGTTAGGTCAGCTCCAACAACCAAACCAACTGCTTAACCACCTCACACAATCACGAGGAATTATTTTAATTTACGGAGATTTTATGCGTCGCTCAAACAGCAGACGAACTCAGCAATCGCAAACACTTTCTGATCCGCGAAAAACTATTAAAAACATCAGCAATATTTTTTTCACAAACAATATCCCGTTTTTTGTCATTCACGTGCAAGAAGCAACCACCTTGCCATACCATTTTACAATCAGAACGCAAACAATAGCCGATGTTCAAAGCTCCAAACGCGAGGAAAATATTAAAATTAGAGGCCCGTATGCACAATCAATAGAAGGAATTTTATATAGCATAAAACCAAGCCTCAGCCTGCAATCAGTACTCTTCACTGAAGTAAATAAAGCTTTGTATGTTCGCCCTGGGGTTGCCCACTGTTTTATGAAAAACTTCTTGCAACAATCCAAAGAAAAATCGCCCGCTGCAAGAACAACAGGCGATTTAGAATCTGGTCGCTTTTCTACCGTTTAACGTCTAATGAACAAAATCTGACTTAAGCTTACAAAGAACATCCAAAGCCTGACGTGGCGTTAGATCATCCACATCTAACCCCTTAAGCGCATCAACAAAACGTGTTTCTTTAGAATTAAGCGAAGTTGCGCCCACAACAGAAGAAACTTCGGGCTGGGCAGCGCCCACAACCTGAACAATAACAGGTGAAGCTTGCTTTTTAGCTTCTAAGAAAATGCGAGCAGAATTAATGACAGCGCTTGGTAAACCAGCCTGCCGTGCAATTTCAATCCCAAAGCTCCCCAAGGCCGCCCCCTCAACAATTTTATGTAAAAAGAGAACCGTGTGTTCTGTAGGCCTGCACGATGTTGAATAGTTTTTAATGGTTGAATACTCATTAGCTAAAGCACAAAGCTCATGATAATGCGTTGCAAAAAGTCCACGAGCCCCAACACTTTTAACCAAATATTCAAGAATTGCGTGCGCTAAAGCCATACCATCATACGTACTCGTTCCGCGCCCCACTTCATCCAAAATAAACAGACTGTTTTTGGTAGCTTGACTGCAAATGATTGCCGCTTCTTCCATCTCTACCCAAAACGTACTGCGCCCACCGGCCAAATCATCGCCCGATCCGATACGCGTAAAAATGCGATCGAGAAGAGAAATATTAGCTTTCCGCGCAGGAACAAAGCTTCCAATATGCGCAAGCACACAGCTCAGAGCAACCTGACGTAAATAGGTAGATTTACCGCCCATATTAGGACCCGTAATGATATGAACAAGAGATTCATCTGCAAGATACGTATCATTTGGC
>JBEITS010000002.1:0-26028 GCA_040374805.1 Campylobacterota bacterium
ATGGCCATCGGGTATAAGAATACCCCGCAAAACCAAACACATGTCCCGAGAGCATGCTCGGAGTTGTAATAGATTCAAGAGCTAATGAACTTGTATTAACTGTCCGTAAATGCGAAGCAGCATTAACCGCCACGCCATCGGGCCCAACACTTGCCGTAGACCACAAGTGAGCCGTGCTAACATTGCTTGTTGAGTTGTAATCCCATGCAACAAGCCCAATATCATCATCTTTCCACGCTGGCACCTCAACATGCTCCTTAGAACGACCCTTACCGCCCGCTCCAAGCTCTAAAACAAGTCCCTCGCACGAGGTAACACAAGAAATCGTTGCCTCAAGTTTATGGCCAGGAGAAACCTTGCACGACGTTGCAAGTTCATTAGCCATAGGAAACATTCCCGCCTTGCCAACACGCCCACCCAGCTGATACGCAGCAAACGGCGGAATATTGCCTTGAGCATCGTAAAACAAGGGAACCCTCACTTCATCCGAAGGCAACAAGTAGGTATAATCTGCATTCAAAACCACCTCAAAAGAAATGTTTGAATATTCATACGCCAGAAAATCAAAAAGAAGCTCGCCCCCAACACCAAAATGACCATTATTCCCGCGCAATGGCTCAAACAAATACTCTCCCGTTGATCTATTTCCCATGGGGATAATAATCTTTGGCCCTACATCAAGATGGCTCGCATCTTGTTGCCACAAACGAACGCGCAGCGCAACCTCAACATCTCCTGGCCCTTTTGTTTCCTGAAACGTTTTTGGGATTTTAAGCTTCTTAAGAGGAGCCTGCATATTGGCAGGATCGGCATTTTCAATATTCCCCGAAAAATAATCCATTGCTGTTACATGTTTTCCACCGCCCGGCAAATTCATTCCACGAGCATCTAAAATAAGCGTTTTGGGATTTAAAGAAGTTTGCACAAAAACAAAGGGAACACTTACGCGCAGAGAAAGCCCTTCACAAAAAACATCAAAGCCATTCACGTAATCAATACAACATGCCAAGGTTTTTTTTTCTGGCTTAAACCCCAGCCGTTCCTTAAGGCCGTAGCCCGAATACACGCTGCTTGCTCGCGCATAATCATGAACAATATTCATGCTCGCAAGCGGTTCATTAATGTCGTTTTGGTCTATCCCAATAAATGATTCAACGGTATTGCGTGCAGGGTTATAGATGCCAAAATATTTTGCAAAATCAACATCATCTGTTGTTGTAAAAAACGATGCTGTTGCCTGAATGCGCCCACCCAAACGTTTTTTAGAAACAAGATCCATTTGCTGCATTAAATTAGTCCACAACAGCACGCGCGTTTGCTCACGCGAGGAAAACGCGGTAAATGTTTTCTCTCGATACATTTGTTTTGCTGAAGAATTCAGTGCAAAAAAGACTGCCATAAAGAGCACCATTTTTGCGCACGCTTGGCTCAGCAACCTATATTTTTTCATCGCCGCTCCCCCACATCTAAAAAAGTTATTATTCCTCAAGAGCAGCATCAGAGTCAGCAACTGGCACAACCGAAGGCTCAACAACCTGAGCAGGCGCCGAAATAACCGGAAGATGATCAATTCTTTCTGGAACATCAACCACAGGAGCTGCAGGAACTTGCGCAACTGGAGCAACAACTTCTTGAGCAGCCGCAGCCTTTCCTCGCTTGCGCGGGCTTCGTGTTGCAGATGCATCCAAAACAACACTGGACGCTACCACAGAATCTTCTGACGCATTCACAGCGTCTTGCGAAGATGTTGCCTTAGGCTTACGCCCACGCCCCAATGAAGCCTTTGGAATTTTTGGTGGCTTTGACACAACCGTCGCTACACTCTTAACGGCTGCAGCATCTCTTGCAACCTGCATATCAGCCCTTTCTTGAGCCGCTTGAACGCGTGCAACTTCTCTTGCAGCTGCCGCATCAGCCTTATCTTGCGCAGCCTGAGCAAGCATGACCCGCCGCTCCTGAAACGAAGAAAGGCTATTCATAAGCCCAACAATACGAGTGCGATCTGGCCCTGGTGGCCACAACTCAAATGCCTCACGCACAATCTGGTCAACAGCAGGCAAATCTGCGCCTCCGCCACGCCTCCCATTCACTTCTGCACTATGCAACAAGCTCAACATAATGCTACGCACCGTTGGATAATTCTTCCACATCTGATCATTTCGCACCGACATAAGCAAATCTGCGAGCGCACTTTGGTAGGTTTGCTTCAATGTTAGACGACCTCCAATATCGGCCAAAAATTGTACAAATGCAGGATCCGCTTTGTTATCAACCGCTGCTCCGCCTTGCAATCTTATAACAATTAAATCTTCTTCTGTTGTATCAACACGGTCAACCCACGGATCAACTTCTACATCAGAATCAACTTCAACACCAAATTCATCTTCAACACCAAATTCATCTGCACGCAATACACTTTGACTTGCAACAAATACCACACAAAGCAATAAAAATTTCATATCGTTTTTTAAGATGCTTACCATGAGAACAATGAACCTCCCGACGTAGACGCATAGGTTGTTTTTCCAGATGAAACCTTTTGCTGAACACTTTCAATATCGCTTGCACGCACTTGCAGCACATTCTTTATCGTGCCGAGCGTTGAAACAACATCATCATACACAGAAGCATACGCAGAACCACGAATACCCGAACCAAACACACTCACTTTTAATGGATTTAAAAGCGCACTCGAATCACCAATTACCTTTGTATAAAAATAATTACCCAAAGGCTGCCAATCTGTGCGAGCAAATAATTGTTGATAATAATTTACCCACTGAACACACAAATCTAACTGCGCTCTATATTGAGCAACACAGCCAGCAGGATCCCTACTCCACACATCATCAATTGCATTAAATGGAGCTGCTAATCGCGTATCAATTTCACGCTTTAATGACGCAAAAAGCGCTGCTGAATAAGCTTGATATGCAAAAACCGTAACAGGACGTGTTGAAGAAAGATCTGTTTGAACTGTTGCCGTATCTCCTGTTCCCCCCGTAACAACAGGACCCCCAACAGTTGTTTCTGCTGGAGCAGGCACTGTAGTCGAACCAGCTGTTGAACCCGTCGTTGAACCCGTCGTTGAACCCGTCGTTGAACCAGTCGTTGAACCAGTCGTTGAACCCGTCGTTGAACCCGTCGTTGAAGTCGAACTAGAATTTGAGTTTGAAGTTGAGGTTGAAGAACCAGAATCTTGCGGTGTAGCCGATGGAGGCGTATACACCGCTGGTGTAGGAAGCATTAAATCATCAACCCGATCTATGACATGCCGCAGCTGCATAAGCGCTTGATTTTGTTTCCCCTGAATTAAATAATTTTCAACAGTTTTAAGCGCTCCTGCAACCGTTCCTGTTTTCGCAGCATCCGGATTAACCATCGTAGATCGATATGCTGCAGCACCCAAGCCAGCACCAGAAACCAACATAAGAACGCACAACCATCTCTGTATATTCATGGGCTCTTCCCTCACACAAATCATCTAAGAAAAATCGTCTCAAGACTGACTAAACTAGAAGAAATAATGCAAGAGCTCCCGTGATAAGACTGAGGATAAACAAAAACAAACACATCCCTTACCAAAACTTATCTTAAGCCTCTTTTTGGAAGGCACGTTGCAAAAACACAACAAAAATCTTATAGTAATAATGTAGATTTTGTAAAAACACGCACTCAAGCATACAGAAAGAAACCCTTTATGAATCAACAAGAAAAGCAACAAAGCGCCCTTTCGCGATTTTGCCTTGATTTAACTGCAAGAGCTCGCGAAAACAAACTAGACCCTGTTATCGGCCGAGAAGAAGAAATTCGCAGAGTTCTGCAAATTCTCTCGCGCAGAACCAAAAATAATCCCGTTTTAGTGGGAGACCCTGGAGTGGGTAAAACCGCAATTGTTGAAGGCATCGCCCAACGTATTATCAACAATGACGTGCCCGAAAGCCTTAAAAACAAACAGGTTTTCTCTCTTGATATGGGGCTTTTAATCGCCGGCGCCAAATACCAAGGTGAATTTGAAGACAGATTAAAAAGCCTTCTTAAAGAAGTTACCGAATCGAACGACGGCAAAATCCTTTTTATCGATGAACTTCACATGCTTGTGGGAGCTGGGTCATCTGGCGGCGGCATGGATGCATCCAACCTGCTCAAGCCAGCCCTTGCACGCGGAGAACTTCATTGCATTGGCGCAACCACCGTCATGGAATATAAAAAATTTATTGAACAAGATGCCGCGCTTGAGCGCAGATTCCAACGCGTAGCCGTGGAAGAACCCTCTCAAGAAGATGCGCTTTCTATCATGCGTGGGCTTAAAGAACGCTATGAACTTCATCACGGAATCAAAATTAAAGACAGCGCACTCGTTGCAGCCGTTCAGCTCTCATCCCGCATGATACCCGATCGTTTTTTGCCCGACAAAGCTATCGATTTAATTGACGAAGCAGCTTCTCTGGTCAAAATGTCGCTTGAATCTAAACCCGAAGAAATCGACCTTTTAGAACGCAAAATCAGGCAACTTGAGATAGAAAAAGTCGCGCTTTCTAAAGAAAAAGATACAACCTCTGCAAAGCAACGCGAACAAAGCGCCAAAGAACTTGAAGACTTTAAAAAGAAACGCGATGAGCTTGTAGTCCAATGGAAAAAAGAGCGTGAACCCGTTGAAAAAATGCGTAAGATCAAGGAGCAAATAGATCGCGCAAAAACCGCCTATGCCCAAGCCGAACGCGAAGGCGATTACAACAAGGCATCTCGCATCAAATACGGTGAACTCAACGAACTTAACAACCAGGTTGCAGCAATCGAGCAAGAACTTGCCGGCATGACCGGGCGCTTTGCAAAAGACTCTGTTGATGCTCAAGACATTGCAACTGTTGTCTCTCGCTGGACCAAAATTCCTGTTCAAAAACTCAACGAAGATGAAGCACAAAAACTGCTGAACATGGAAAAGGTTTTACATGAACGCGTAATTGGCCAAGATGACGCAATCACCAAAGTTTGCAACACCATCCGCATCCACCGATCAGGGCTATCAGATCCGCGCAAACCTGTGGGGACATTTTTATTCTTGGGACCTACAGGTGTTGGAAAAACAGAAGTTGCCCGAACACTTGCAGATTATTTATTTAATGATGACCAAAAACTCATCCGCGTTGACATGTCGGAATACATGGAAAAACATGCTGTAGCACGCCTGATTGGAGCACCTCCTGGCTATGTTGGCTACGAACAAGGCGGTCAGCTCACCGAGGCCGTTCGCAAAAATCCTTACAGCATTCTTTTGTTTGATGAAATAGAAAAAGCACATCCCGATGTCTTTAATATTTTCCTGCAAATTTTTGATGAAGGCAGATTAACCGATGCGCAAGGAAGAACCGTCTCCTTCAAGAATTGCATCATCATCATGACCAGCAACATTGGATCCGACAAAATTCTTGCCGCTCACGGGATTGATGAAAAACTCAAACTCGAACTTGACGATCTTCTGCACGCTCACTTCAAACCTGAACTTCTCAATCGCATCGACGAAGTTGTGTACTTCAAGACGCTCGATCAAAAAGACATCCTTGCAATCATCGATGTGCAGCTCAAGTCACTTTACAGCCGCCTTGCAGACAAAAATATCACACTCACCCTTACTCAAGACGCCAAGAACTGGATTTGCGAGCACGGATATATCCCAGAATTTGGAGCACGCCCGCTCAAGCGCGCACTTCATGAATACGTGGTAATAGCGCTCTCTAAGGCAATTTTAGAACATCCTGAATCACGTAATTTTGAATGCTCATTGCAAAGCGATCGTCCCGTAATTTTGATTGCATAACACAAGCCAAGGAAAAAGGGCACTGTTCAACAATTTAAACAGTGCCCTTTTCTGTATTCTCTCGTGAAATATCGCTCAAGACCTATGCGTGCCCACAACCTCCACCACCGCACGCCGCAAGGTCGTCAGACTTTTCTTCGCCACTAGAATCATCACACGATGACCCTGAGTCTGATGATCGAGCTCCTCCAGGAACAAAGGGCGCAGCAGCGCGCACTTTAGGCTGTTCATACCAAGCCACCAAAGAAGATTCTTCACACTTCTTCACACCAACAGATCCTCGGGACGTTTCTTCAACATGCTCTAACGGCTCAGGACCAAAGAGTCTCTTGTACCAGTCAATATCACCAGCAACAGGCTCTCCTGAATAAAAAGGCTTTTCTAACGAAGAAGCAAATACGTCGGGAGGCAACCGCAACATATCGTCAATAATATCATTCTCACTCTTAAGCTGACCACGAGCTTCTTCTTCCAAAGACGTTTCTTCCGCTAATCGGCGAGCGTTTTCCACTTTGACCCTACGCGCTTCTTCGCGCGCTGCAGCAATTCGCTTTTCTCGTCGCTCTTTACGCTCTTGACGAATCTTCTGATCTCGCAAAAGTTTTTCCTCTTGCGCTTGCAAAAGCCGATCATGCGAACGCTCATCCCTTAAATACATCGCTCCAAGCTCACGCTGCTCTCGCTCACAATCAAGCTTTTTTTTGACGATTCATTGCATGTTGCCTGGCTCGCGCCGCGCGCTCATGCAAGACACGTTTTTTGTCAGCCTCCTCGTGTTTACGTCGAACATTTTCAGCATCAACTAAACCAAACAAATGGTCAGTATCCCGTTGAAATTGAGCAAATCCTTCCTCAATTCTTACTGCCGTATGTGCAGGAAAAATCCCGGGCACAACATAAAAAGTAGTAGTATGAACAAGCGCAAGGCAACGCAACAGAGGCGGAATAATCTCAACGAGAGGCCCCTCAAAACAAAAAGAATCGTCCACGCATTCAAAAAACATCCCAAAAAATATCGCTAATTGCTGCGCGATTCTCCACTCTTTATCATCACGCTCTCGCCCTATTTTTTCTACCGCTTGAATATGCGCCACAAGAGACCTTAAAAGGGCCAGAAAATCATCCTTAAGACGCGTAGCATGGGCCGCATACAGAGAATCGGAACAAAGCGCACGCAGCCTAAAAAGGCAAGTTTCCAAAGCTAGAGACGCAACCCCAAGAGTACATTCAATTTCCCGCCAAGTCGGTGCACATTTTAAAACCTCAGCACCTGGTGCAAACGGATTTAAGGCACCAATAATATAAAAAATTCTTTCTGACATCGGGTTAGACGCAGGGCCTCCAAGCTCCATACCCTTACAGGCTATATCGGCGATCACTGGATTTGTATGCTCAAAATTAATATCCATTTCAACATGATCACAACACGCAACACCCAAAGCAGGTCGAGAGGCCATAAGAGCCATTGTTCGCGCAGCTTGCAACTGCGACTCTCTTCTCGCAGCAGCCGCCAAGGCAACTTCATTCGCCTTTAGATCTTTTTTTGTCTTTTTTTCTATAGCTGCAGCCGCACGGCGAGCCGCCGCTTCCTGCTTAAGTTGCCTGCTTGTTTTAAGCTTAGGGGGAGCCTGAATGTCACAACACGCCACAATGGCCAACAGCAGATACTTTAATTTTTTCACAAAACCTCTTCATAACAATGAATCATGCACGAACAACTAAAAATAGCAGCCCCACCAGAATGGAACTGCTACATAATTACAGCGCAAAAATACTTTGTTTTTAAGGAAAAATTCTCAAAGCCGATTCAAACAGAAACAATAGCCCCACATCGTACGCTTAAGTTTGGCACCAAAAGACGCCTCTAAGGAGGGCACAAACACCTTCTGGAATTCTTCATCAAACTGTTCAAGCTCGCAAAAAATTGCCCAATCACAATAAATGGCTCTAACAAACAATTATCATTACATACATGCTCTTTAAAAACTCATTTTTTTTAAAAAAGCACACTTTTTTACGTGTTAAAAAAAATAAATTTTGCCCACATATTTTTATGCCATATTTTCCTACATCATTTACAATTCACCCAATTTATCGTGTGATATGCGTCAGATTTTTTTTATTATTGTTGCAAGCCTTTTTACAAACACACTCTTTTCTGGCTGCGGCCCCAGCAAAATACATTCTCACAAAGCTGATTACTCTATAGTCATAGATGACATCTCAGTCTCCAGCAAAGACGCAGAAAAAATACGAACTTTTTTAGTGGACATCCTGGAATTTATCGACATAGCAAGTTCACTCGAGGAACTTGATCGCTATTTCAAGACCCTTGTCGAAGCAAACCACGCAGGAGAAGATGCTATTACAACCATCAAAAGAAATTTGATTACCCAAACACTCAACGCGGCACAAGAAAAGGGCCCGCAAAGCATTCAAGCCAAGAAGCTCTATCTCAACCAACTTTTTTCTAGGCAACACACAGCAATCAATCAAGCGCTCAGGGAAATAATTTTCTCTGGCGCTCTAACACGGCGATAGCATCTTGCATAAATTCCAAAACATCTTTGCTTTACAAGACAAAAACAAAGATGTTTTGGGCAAAACACAAAGCAAAAATCGAAAGTTTTGGTTAAATAACAAGGTTGGCCTACCCACTTCTTGGTCAAATACCAAGGATCTGTAATCGTCCCTAAAAATTGATTTTATTATTTAGCAGATGAAAGAGCACGCAAACACGCTCGCAAGAGTTGATCGAACGCCAGGTCTTCTTCTGTAACATTCTGAAGCGCTTTGGCAGATTCTTGCTTGGTATAGCCCAAAGATTCAAGCGCCTGAGCTACATCAAGGCGAACAGTATCGGCCACCGCCATCGCTCCACCCGAGGCAACACCAGAAAGCTTAAGTGCGGAACACTGCTCCTGAAGATCGGTAATAATTTGAGCGGCCTTTTTGGCGCCAATCCCATTGAGAGAACTTAATGCCTTGCTATCGCTACGGGCGATTGCAGAAATGCAGTCGACAGGCGACATTTGAGAGAGAATTTGAAGCGCAATGCTGGGCCCAATTTTAGGGCAAGAGATGAGCATCCCAAAAAGCTTTTTCTCAAGATCATCAAAAAAACCGTAGATAGATGGGCCTTTTTCTTGGTTCCAAATAAGAGCAGCAGGAATAATTGCCTCTTTTCCCACAGCGTAGCGCTCGGGGTGCGAACACGAGACGCCGAGCGTCAGACCTGCAACTTCAACCAAAACCATGCGGCCCGAAGAACCAATAACTAATCCACGCACTCGTTCAATCATAATGCGCCTTTGTCGTTACCATTAATTACTCTTAACCCGAGCGTCATAAAGCTCTTGTTCGGCATGTGCCTGGTCTGCCTCTACAAGAATTGCAAGCTGAGTGAGGCACGCCGGCAATTCTTTTTGAAGCAAATATCGCATAGAATATCCGTAAACAAGGCTAAGCCAGCCCACTGTAATCACTGTTACCGTCATGCGTTGCACACCACCAGAAGATTCGATGCGCTGCTGAAACGTCAGGGTACCGCCCCAAACATGTGACATCAGATCAAAGCCCTTGTCGGGCTCCACAAATGTAACTTCAAACGCAGCATCCTGACCATTGTTCATCGCAATGTGACCCGTTGCCCCCACGCGCAGCCCACCCTTCAAAGACGAGCTCGTTACAGAGGGGTTCCACTGCTTCCATGAAGCAAGATCTATCCATCGATTCCAAATTATTTCTGGCTTTGCCGTTGTTGCAACAGACGATTCAATAACTATCATGCACTTCCTAAAGCTTTTTTAAGGAGATTCTGAACAACTTGCGGACTTGCGCGCCCGCCCGTTTTTTTCATGATTTGCCCCACAAAAAAGCCCATCATTCGTTCATTACCACCCTTGTAAGATGCAACAACCGTTGGGTTTTGTGCGATAACTTCGTTCACAATTACAAGAAGCTCATCTTCCGAGCCAATTTGTTGTAAACCACGCTCTTGGATGATAATCGACGGATAGCTACCTGTTTGAGCCATTTCTGCAAAGACTTCTTGCGCCGTTGGAGCATTAATAACACCATGAACTAACTCTTGAATAAGTTCTGCAAGCATCTCAGGCTTAATAAGACACCGCGAAAGCTCCTGTTTGGTTTCTTTAAGGTAGCCAAGAAGATCTCTTAAAATCCAGTTGGAAGCAAGTTTGGGTTGCTTGCACACGCGGACCACGGCTTCGTAAAAATCTGCGTATTCCCGCTCACTCGTAAGAATAATCGCTTCATATTCCGAAACACCGTACTCTTGCTTAAAGCGCTCAATCTTAGCTTTCGCAAGCTCAGGAAGATGCGCTCGCAGGCGCTTGATCCATTCATCGTCCACAATAACCATCGGCAAATCGGGGTCGAGAAAATAACGATAATCGTAGCTGCTTTCTTTAGAACGCATAAAAACCGTTTTTTGGCCTGCAGTATCCCACAAACGAGTCTCCTGCCGAACGGTTCCACCCTCTTGAAGCAAAGAAATTTGGCGGTCGATTTCGTAATCCACAGCCTGAACAATAAATCTGAATGAATTAATATTTTTAAGCTCGCAGCGCGTGCCAAGTTTTGTAGAGCCACGTTTTTTTACCGAAACGTTAACGTCGGCCCTAAACGAACCCTCATCCATGTTTCCATCGCAAATGCCCAAATAACGAACAATCGAGTGCAACGAGGTAAGGTATTCACGAACATCGTGCGAATCGCGCAGATCGGGCTCGGAAACGATTTCAATTAAAGGCGTTCCGGCACGGTTGCAATCAACAAAGCTCTCACCCGTTCCCGCGTGAATGTTTTTGCCGGCATCTTCTTCCATATGAATTCGGTTGATGCGGATCTCTTTTTTCTCGCCATCAAGACCCGTAATTACCATTCTGCCACGCTCACAAATAGGACGATCGGCCTGGGTAATTTGGTATTTTTTGGGTAAATCGGGATAAAAATAGTGTTTTCGAGCAAATTCAGAAACCTGATTGATGCGAGATTCTGTTGCAAGACCCATCATAATTGCGTATTCAAGCGCCTTTTTATTAAGAACGGGAAGTGTTCCTGGAGCGCCTGTGCACACAGGGCAAATGTTTGTGTTAGGAACTGTCCCAAACTCATTGGGGCAGCTGCAAAAAATTTTAGAAGCGGTCTGAAGTTGAACGTGAACTTCAACGCCAATAGTGGCTTCGTAATCTGGATGACGCTCAAGAACTGAAGTATTTGTATTTGACATAGACCAACTGCGCTATAACGCGATTATTTGCATGCAAATGATACCGGCAAGCTTACCAGAATCTAAAAAACATGCACGAGCCGCGCACAGCGCAAATCATCAAAACCCCTGATGACGCTCCACATCAACACTGATCATGCAATAAATGCCGGGTGATCCTTTTGCCGAGACCCAATACAAAACTTCAGCCACTTAAAATAAAGCGGAGATAACGCGCAAAAACACGCCATCCCCGCTTTATTCTTATAAAAAACTCAAACTATTTTTTTCTAGAACCAGATGCCCTGCTTGCACCCCGAGCTTTTGCATGATCGCGCGGCGCAGCCCTCTTTGCATAGGCATTATCCATCTTGCTAATAAGGTCCGTAAGATATGCATGCTCATGCTCTCGCGAGGGGAGAGCGCCGCCATAAAAACTACCCCGCGCAGATGTTTTTGCTGGATTAGCAAAACGCCGCACTGCAAAATCTAATGCAGCCTTGTCGTCTTTACCTAACTTTGGCGCACCAGCACCCAACCAGCTTTTTTTGGCGCTATACCCTGTTTTTAAACCAAGCTCGTTATTCCTATGCACTTTTGCAGCAAAACTCTTATGCAAGGCCTTAATATCTTCGGCCGTTACAGAACCAACCGCTGGAAGTGTTAGATTTAAAGGCCTGTACGTTTTTTTACCTTGAACGGGCTTACGCACACCACCCTCGCCCTCAGAAACTGAAGTTGATGTATCGGATGCGTGCCCCGATGATCCAGCACCTGCAACACCATCTGCATATGGATATGGTTCAGACGGCGGAGGTGGCAATGCAGGAGCTCTCGGAGCTGCAACAGCTGGAGCTGCTGGAGCTGCTGGAGCCGCTTCCCTTCTTGGGCGAAATGCAGGATTATTCGTAACCACACTAGGAATTCTAGGAATAGAACCTCGCTCACCATCTTTACCTGAACCAAACGTAATTATTTGTTTTCTAGCCGGAGGAAAAGGCAGAGGTACTCTCTCGCCTGCGCCAAATGTTGGGACTTCTGCGCCATCACCCAGCGGAGCAGCAACGGAACCCGCCCACACACAACAACCAAACAAAATCATTAAAAACTTATTCATAGATGCCTTCATATCAAAAAAACATTATCTAAACAGATGAAAAATCTAAATCTTCTAAGGCGCGCAAGCATTTACTGAGTAGCTCTCAGAAATCGTGCAACATCAACTTTTTTACAAAAATGCAGCTATTTTTTCTTAGACGATAGCTTTTTTGATTGTGCTCGCGCAGTTTGTCTCGAATAAGCATAGTCCAGCAAATGCCCTCTATATGTAAGGGCCGCTTTCTGCTGCTCGAGTGAAGGCTCTTTCACCTCAGTTTTCCCATGATTTGCAAAACGCATAGCATCAAGATAGAGCGCTTTTTTAGAAGCTTTATCTAGCCTTGGATATCCATGAAACAGGGGGCTTTTTAAAGCATAGTCCGATTTTAAACCCGCTTGCGTATTTCTAGAAACTGCTGCTGCAAAATCTCTGCGAGCACGCTTAAAATCGTCTAATGATACGGTTCCATGTGGCGGAACGTTTAGCCTTAAAGGTTTGTAAGGCTTCTCAGGCTGTATCGATGCAACGTCACGCGCCAAATCACCATCACTCCCCAAATTTCTCACAAATTGCGGACGCGCACCAAAAACAACCCTTTGCTTCGTAGATTGCGGACGAAGATATGCAGGATTGCCTAGGTCAAATGTTGGCACTTCTGCGCCATCACCCAGCGGAGCCGCAACAGAACCCGCCCACACACAACAACCAAGCACAACCATCAAAAACTTATTCATAGATGCTCTCCTATCAAAAAAACATTATCTAAACAGATGAAACATCTAAATCTTCTAAGGCGCACAAACATTCATGTGTTACCTCACAAAAAAATGCCGTGTGTTGCAAAAGCCAAGAAAGATTGCAGCTCGCTTTAAATAGAGCCACCCGTTCTTGCGGAATATCGAGCATAAATTCACCACAATTAAGGCACGCAAAATCACCGGCACACAATCTAGCTTCGCAAGAAGCACACGCTCCAAAGCTCAAACAAGATGGCTCTTGTAACGCAAAATTTGATGTAGAAGAGTCAAAAGAGATACGAGCATCTTTGGCTTGCGTGGAGCTTGAGCGCACAAGCAATCCAAGGACACAAGCAACACGTACATATTCTGAATACACGCAACACAATTCTTCGTACCCACGCTTAAATGACTGCAACACGGGTGGCAAAATCAGCTCTTTTTCAAGCAGACGCTCCATACGAAAATCTGCCGGCACAAAACGCTCACACTGCTGCGTAAATTTTGCACGATATTCAGCCAGCAAGGCATAACACTCAAGAATGTTGCGGCGTGCGTTTACACAAGAATCGATATAGTCGCTGGGACTCAAGCTAGCAGACAAAGCTGTTTCATCGCCTTTTTCGCCATATCGTAAAACATTAATTTTTTCTAATGCGGACAAATCACCCACCCACGATTTAGCAGGCGAGCGAAAAACGCCACACTCAACATCATCGGCCACATCTGTTGAACTCGAACTGACCGAAGAGCCACTTCCTCTGCGTGCGGCAGGTTCCCACATCTTCACAACAGAATCACCCGCGCAAGGCAGCCTAAAAGGCAAATCACCCCCTGCGCCACCGGAAGCAGAACGCTCTACGGCATATTGCACATCATTGCCTTCAGGATTATAGGCACGCCCTCCCATCACAAAAGAGAACACGGCATCCAAAAAACGCCCTGACTGCAAGGGAACAACCGTCATAAAAAACAGTGTTAAAATCAGACAAGTTTTTCTAGAACGGAGCATAAGAAAAGCCCAATGCAAGACTCACGGTATAATCTTAGCATTGGGCAAATAGATTCAAATTGTAAACATTACAACAATACTGAGCGCATCAATATCATTACCATAGAAACAAAAAAGCTTTTTTTACAACTCACACGTATCAAGCGGCTCATACTCTTTTTGCTCATCGCAATACGTAAAAATCTGACCCGCCTTAATATCAAAAAACCAGCGGTAAATATCTAAATCGCCCGATTCCACACGTTCTTTAATCCATGGAAACGTCTGACAATTTTTGTACGACTGCTTGAGTGCATATTTTGCATAATCGTCTGCAGAGAGCTGTGTTTTTGCCTCATTCTTAACAATTGAAACCCAGTTTTTTATAAAATCAGTCTGACGCGCATCGTCATTGCACAATAATGCCTCAATTCCGCCACATTGGCTGTGGCCAAGCAACACAATCACCTTGATATTCAGGTAACAAACCCCAAACTCCAAGGCCGCACTTGTGCCCTGAAAACCAACATCTTTGTTGTACACAGGCACAATATTGGCAACATTGCGAACCACAAACAAATCGCCCGGGTCACACTGCAAAATTAAAGCGGGATCAACGCGTGAATCGCAACAGGCGATAACCATTACTTCCGGCTTTTGCCCTTCCTTAGAGAGCATTTTCATGACCGATTGGTCACCATGAACATATGTATCCCGAAAGGCGATGTACCCTTCAAAAAATTTTTTGAGATTGTTTTTCATATTTTCATCCTTTTCGTAACCACCCGACCAGGATATATGATTTCATCCCAAGCTGAAACACTACGAAGTAGAAATACTTTATTCTCTTTTTCTATCGCTGCCACACAAAGCAATACTTGCCACCCCATCCACAGCCACTCAAAAAGCTATGGCGAGACAAGCTCTCTAGCGCTCCCATCGCACGTTATGCCCCTCAGCCCATTCTTCAAGCTCTTGTGGTCCAGAAGTGCCACGAACATAAGAACAAAGCTTGCCTTCGTTCTTCCCCAGCGCCTCAACAATCTTCCACGATTCTTCAATTTCATCGAACCGCACAAAAACTGACTGATCGCCCTGAAGTGCATCAAAAAGAAGGACCTCATAGGCTTGCGCAGTGTTGGGGCCAAAAAGACAGCTGTGGCAAAATTTCATGTGAACGGGTGTTGTTTGCTCAGATTTTCCCGGCATTTTGCCGTTGAGTTTGAGCGAGAAACCATCATCGGGCTCTATGGTAATTGTAAGAACGTTTGACTCGCAAACATATTCCTGACGCAAATGCGGGCTTTTTCTGAACGTGATGTGAATGCTTGTTGATTTCTCATCGAGCGCCTTGCCTGTTTTAAGGAAAAATGGAACGCCACGCCAACGGTCATTATCAATTGCAAGCTTAAGCGCCGCAAAAGTTTCTGTTCGCGAATTTTCGGCAACGGCTGCCTCTTGCCAATACCCTTCATATTGAGCAAAAAGCGCATCAATAATCGATGTTTTTTTAAGCAAGGCAACTTTTGCATCACGGATGCATTCACCTTCAAGACTCTGCGGAAGCTCCATGCCAATAAGTGCAACCAATTGCAGCATGTGGTTCTGAACCACATCTTTAAGTGCGCCATATTGGTCATAAAACGCACCGCGCTGCTCGATGCCCACTTTTTCTTTAAGCACAATCTGAACAGACTCAATGTATAAATTATTCCAAAGGGGCTCAAAAACAGTGTTGGCAAAACGAATCACCGCAATATTGGCTACGAGCTCTTTGCCCAAATAATGATCGATTCTAAAGGCTTGTTGCTCAGAAAAAACCTCAGCAATTTTTCGGTTAATTTCTTGGGCAGATTCTAGGTTGCATCCAAAAGGTTTTTCGTACACCACCCGCTGCCACGGACATGCTTTTCCTTCACACACCGCACCAGGAGTATTGTGATGCACAATTTTATGATCAGCCAAAGATTGCGTGATCGCACTAAAATGCTCGGGCATTGTTGCCAAATAAAAGAGCCGATTGCCACCAAGCCCGCGAGCCGCTTCTTCTCTCTCAATCAACGCCTTAAGTGCAACATAATCTGAAGGCTGCTGAAAACTTACACGAACATAATAAAAATTTTGCTGAAATTGCTTCCAAAGTGCCGGATCAACATGGTCAACAAACCGACTTGCGCCCTCAAAGATTTGTTCCACCGTTGTATCTTCTCGGCCCGTCCCCACAAATACGTACTTTTGCAAAAGGCCATCGGCCAATAATTTATACAAAGCGGGAATCAGCTTACGCTTGGCCAAATCGCCCGTTGCGCCCATGATAACAATTGTACAATCTTGAATTGGAAGACGCATACCTAAAACCACCCACTTCAACTAAAACCTAGGCCCCATTTGCCACGACCTAATTCAGATACTTAAATTCAATACCCGAGCATTAGGCTGATACTCTATTTTTTTAAATTCGATTCCAAAGACTTCTGCCATACGCTGCGTGAGCGCAAAATCGACATAATCATTTTGATAACAAATTCGTTTAATGCCATACGTTGCAATAACGGTAAGACAACTTGAACACGGCGCAAGCGTGACCACCAACAACGAGCACTCGTAAGGTTTAACATAACGCAAAGCATTAATTTCTGCATGCACAACATAGGGCCTGCGTGCATCTCTGCATCCCCAATCGATAGCAACGCCCGAAGGAGCTCCATTATAGCCAATTGCGGCCACCGAATGGTCTGAGCGCAAGGCAACTGCTCCAACTTGAACGTATGGATCTTCAGATCTCATTGCCGCAACATGCGCAAGGCGCAGAGCATACTGCTCCCAAGAAAGTCGTTCCATTTACATTCCATTTCACATTCAAGAGTTCATATATTCCCTAACGCTGAACAATACACAAAAACAAAAAAGTAAAAAATACCTTGCAACCGCCAACGGCTCACACCACCTCAAACAATCATTTTTGGAGGGGTAACTTTTACTCGAACCTTTAGCGCAACATGATATGCTAGAAACCATGTGTATTAGAAAAATGTTTGTACAAAACACCCAGCAGAGCCGATCTGATGGGAATAAATAACTCAAAGGAGATGCATTATGCCAATGCTTAATGACTCAAAAACAGATCCAAACAAGATCTTACCCATGAGATATCAATGGGCGCGCGAACATTACAAAAATGGCATTGCCAACAACTGGACGCCCGAAGAAATTGGAATGCAAAAAGACATCGAGCAATGGAAATCTGCAACTTTTCTTTCAACCGCAGAACGCAAACTTATTTTGTTTAACCTTGGTTTTTTTGCAACGGCAGAATCTCTTACCGCAAACAACATTGTTCTTTCGGTCTACAAGCATGTAACCAACCCAGAATCTCGCCAATATTTATTGCGCCAAGCGTTTGAAGAAGCTGTTCATACAGACACCTTTATTTATTGCTGCGATTCGCTGGGCCTTGATCCTGATATGATCTACACGATGTACGAGAAAGAGCCCGCCATCAAAGCTAAAGACGATTTTGTTGTAAACCTCACAAAATCTTTGCTCGACCCTAATTTTGAAACAAACACCGATGAGAACATCCAAAAATTCCTGCACGATTTAATTGGTTTTTACGTGATCATGGAAGGCGTGTTCTTCTATACAGGTTTTGCCATGATGCTTGCACTCAAGCGCAAACAAAAAATGGTGGGGATTGGCCAACAGTTCGAATACATCATGCGTGATGAAAGCATTCACCTTGCATTTGGGTGCGACCTAATTAACACCATTAAATTTGAAAACCCAAGCGCATGGACTCCAGAATTCCAGGCAAACATCATCTCGCTTATCGAGCAAGCCGTTGCCCTAGAAAAAACATACGCGCGCGAAGCGTGCCCAGAAGGTATTGTGGGAATCCACCCCAACCAATTCTGCGCGTACGTTGAATACATCGCCGACCGGCGCCTGGAACGTTTGGGGCTACCTAAACTCTACAAAACAGAAAATCCATTCCAATGGATGTCACAAGCAACCGATTTGCCCAAAGAAAAGAACTTCTTTGAAACCCGTGTTACAGAATACCAAACAGCAGGTTCATTAAACTGGGATTAGCAAATCCACTCAACGCGTATACGCTAAAAAATAACGGGGCTCCAGAAGTGAGCCCCGTCTTGCATTTTATGGGGCAACAATGCCCTCGTAATACCTAAAAACTCCCGCGTCGCAAAGTTCTTTGCGTAGAAACAGGCTGCAAAACATTCCTGACGCCCCCATGTACGCCTGAGAATGCTTGAGCAACTCTCACCATCCGATCTATTAACACCATTTGCAAGTAACGGCCTACATCAGTAAAGCGTAATTTAAATGGCTCAAGTAAGCCTTGCCGTAGCGATGCTTCAATACGATAAGAACCGTCCATGCTATTTTCTATCGAAGAATAGCGAGCTCCCTGCGGGAACGTACCTTGAATCAACTCCCGAGGCACTCTAAGAAAAGGAAGAACCTGAAGAGAGCTATAGTCTGAACCATGATCGGGATCCGAGAAAAGACGTGTATATGCCCGCCAAACAACCTCCCCCTTTCCTCTCAAAAATTCTGTATCATTTATATCATCAACCACCTGAATAATAAGCCAGTTATTGTCTCTGAGTTGCTTTTGATATTGTATAAGCATAGACAATGGGCTCAAAGCTCTTGGCCCTGGAGTCAACTTTTCCAAATCCTCGCGCAGGCTTTCGGAAGATAGCACAAGGACCTTAGGGCTCAGATCATCTGCCCTCTTAATAGCGTTTTCTATGCCACCCCAACTGAACTCGAATGAAGAAATAACGCGACTAGAATCAGTGGCGCTGCCTGAAAAAGCTCTCCGCAATTGACGGGTCAATTCTGCGGCAAAGTCACGCCTACTCATGGCAGGATCAAGCACAGGAGGCACAGGCGGTGCAACCGCTCGTCTGCCAACTATCACGCAACACCCTGCAACAACAGCTGTAGCAGCAACTCCCGCTATCATTTTCCCGACCGGAAAAGAACGGGCGCATGCTTTTTGGAGCACATCCCTTGCACTCAGAGTAGACTCTTTTGTGAGGCCCACAACCATAATGGTTGGCTTCTCCTGCAGGGCCCCCTCTATCGGAGCACCAAACGTTACACGAACAAAAAATGATTCTTCGGGATACTTAGAAACGGTAAAAAGAGCTGTGAATGGCCTCTTCTTCTGACATTCGTCGCTAAATGCTCTGCACGCTGCATCCCTGTGCGAAAAAGTTGTTTCCGACGATATAATGACAAAGGTTTTGTCGGCAGAGGAAGGCAAAACATTTGCAACTTCCCACAAAAAATTAATTTCCTCGGAGGATGCCTTACTTGCACCAACAGCATGGTCCGAAAAATCTGCCGCGGCCCCCACCACAGGGACAAAGCCTAAAAAGGCCAAAATAATTAATAGGCTTCTCTTTAACATTGCGTAATTACCCCACACGTTTGAAGTTGTAATAATCTTAAGCCTACAGAAAACCAAAGATTTGGCAGAAAAAACGTATGACCTCGATAAAGAGTTGTTTTTTGCAAAAAAACAACTCTTTTTACGTTTATGCATGCATTAAAAAAGGGCACCCAATTTCTGGATGCCCCTGCTAATTTTCTGATCTTAATTTTTTAGAAGGCGAACATAAACTCGCCACCAACCGTGATATTTTTGATGGTACGTCTACCACCCACAGGAATCTTAAGAAATGCGCTAATCCCAGGAGCCGTAAAGGCATCTTGATCGTCGCGGCTAAAATTAAACTTAAACACAAGATCGTGCGATGAGCACTCTTTAAGCGCTTCTTGCGAGTTGATAATGCTGCCGCTGATAACATTTTCATCAGGAATAAGCACATCATCTCCGCGCTTTGCAAAGTGGTAGGAAACACTTGCGCTCAAGCCTTCAAGCGGAGTTTTGATGCGCGCAAAAAGGTTGAAGCGCCAGGTTCGTGCATGCTGCAAACGCACACGTCGTGCTGTAAGCAACAAATAGTCTGTTTGGTTCATATGAGTCTTTAGGCGACGCTTTTTAGTGATATCGGTAAGCGCCAACATATCAACACTTACCCCCGCAGAAACTTTTGGGTGAAAGCAAATTTCAATCCCTGCACGTGCGGGAAGACCCCAAGCACCGCCATTTCCCATCGGAACAGAAAGAATTTGATCCACATCAGAGCTTAACATGCGGCCGGTTGGAACAACAACCCCAACAGCAGCATCAATCCGAACATGACGAATAATATCTAGCTCGCGCCTAAATTCGTTATGCCATTCAAGCAACACCGACAAATCGCCCTGACCAATTTTGCTCCAATCGCCCAGCGACAAATTATCACCCACGTTGGTTACAAAATCTTGCAGGCGACTAGAGAATCCATTAATACGCTCTTCTGCTCCAAGACCATAGATATTTGACATATCAGTCCATAGAACATCGCGAATATGAAGCGCCTTGATAGGCAAATATGCCGCAAGTGAAAACACACCCACAGCTTCATCCATTAACGGAAGCGCTCCTCGCCCCCAAAACGTAACGTTAGCTTCCTGAAACTTCCCTGTAACATTAAATGTACCCCATTCATCGTTATACGTTTGCTGAACGGTGTTCATAAACCACTGCTCGGGATCTTCCGTTGCAGGAAACCTCACCACAGGGTCTGAAAGCATCGCCTGAGCAGATTGTTGCTTAGAATAAGCTTCAAACAAAGGGCCTTGATTACCCTCAGTGTTGTATGATTTTTCGGTTGTTCCACCATATTCAAGTGTTGCACCAGCAGTGAATTTTCTATTTTCAGGCTCAAAAAGTGGCAAAAAGCCAACATCATGCCCACGGAAAAAATTAGTGTTGTAAATGGCGCCCAACGGAGAAGCACCAACACACAACACCATAAACATACATACGCGTCTGATACGATTATTTCTTAGCATTGATACAGCCCCTTCTTGTTTGCTTGCAACATCACGCTTTGTACACATAGACATTACCCCCTGCCGTTACAACGCGCGTGCCATCTGCAGCAACTTCAGATATGGCTCCAATCTGAGAATCATTTTGTAGAACAGTAAATGGCGCCTCGGAGCTCAAAGCATCATCCGCAAAAATATCCAAAGAGCCACCCGTAGATAAGTGTTTTCCTGGCAAAATATAAGAATTTTCACCTGCCGAGGTAAAGAGCTTACCCTCAAGCTTGGTAAAGGATCGATATAAAGAAAGCGATGTTATGCCGCCAACATCAACCACACCTGAGCTATTAAGCTTAATTTTAAACTGATAATGCTCACTCTGGTCGTTAATCACACGAGCTGTTAATACATCAACATTAATCCATGCATTATTCAAACCCGTAGGATTTAAACTCCCAACCGATGCAAGTTTAGGATGCGTTGTTCTAATGGTGCCAATAGGTCCCAAAAGCGCACTTCCATACAAAATTTGAGTTGGCGAAGAAATAAACGCATCATTTGTGTCATTAACTTGCATCAAATAGAGCCCCTTGGTTGTTCCAACCAAGAACATTTTGCCCCCAACTGGAGCAATGTCACGCATGTATTCGGTAGGATCGGTAAAAATACTTGATGCATCAAACAATGCCAAAGGATCTGGATCTGTTGTTTTAAACTTATCCTCATCGGCAACAAACGCCTGAAGCCCTTTTTTGGTCATACAAATAACAAGTGGAGTCATAGAAGAAGTTGTCATCGTAATCATTTTATACACAGGACCTACAACTTCGGGGATTTGCTTCCACGTCTGAGACGTAATTGCAACGCCGCTACTTGCATCAGAAAGCGATGCAGGCAACGATGTCCACCCACGGCCCGAAGAAGCGTCTCTGAGCACTGCAAGGCCTCGATATCCTGCCGCAAAAACCCAACCAGGAGCCCTAGTTGGAACCGCAAGGCAATACAAACTCTTAATACCCGCAAGCACAGAATCGTCTGCAAAGCATTTATAGCGGGTTGTTTCTAATTTATGAGGATATTTAACTGTTCCAACATCGCCCGTTGTTTTTTTTATAAGATACGCAAGCGCCAAACTATCGTATCCAAAAGCACCTACCATATGAGCTGTTGTTGCATTATCGGTTGAAATTACTGGCAAGCTTTGAATGTTGTACATGCCACGCTTTTGTGAAGGGAAATCTGACTCTAATGTTTTTGCTAAGCCCACAAGATTTTGATAGCTCAACTTAGCACTTTCAACGGACGTGCGCGGCTTCCACGTAAATTCTTCGACACGAGACGAATCGTGATTAACGGCAAGAATGCTATCTGTTTTGCCATGGTAACCCAAGAACGCGATGTTTTCGTTACCACCACCAATTTTTTTCCATGCCGTCCAGCCCGTAAGTTTTTCATCGCTATCAGTTATTGCTTGAGAAACAAAAACACCTCGCTCACCAACAACGCCCTGAGGGTTAGCAACACTCACGAATACAGCCTTGCCACGCGTAACCATGCCAGTTACAACACTACGCGGATGCGTTGGAAGATATCCACCACCCACAACGTGTTGGGCATAATTTTCTGCAGAAGCGCCTGTTTCGCTCCACGTGTTAGCCGCTAAAACAGCTTTTGTTGCATGCGTTGTTGAGGTTGCAATCTTACCCGCATCATCGCCACTCACAACAAGCGGCAATGCATAAATCCTATTGAGAGCAACATTTGCCTGGTCGGTTCCATCACCCGCCAAACCCATGTAGTTCGTTGCATTCATAATTAGATACGAACGATTGTTTGCAGCATTTGTTTGACCGGTGCGTGTGTGAAGTGTGCGAACCTTTAGAACATGCTTAAAGCCCGTTGTGTCATCAACACAGCCTTCGAGCAATTTGCCCGAGACGCGCGTTGCCGTTCCTGCAGTATTCCAACCCAAGAAAGTAAGACCAGGATCGTCTGTTGCATCAGAGGCGGCACCTCCATCAACAGACCTGGTAAACCCAAGATAAACAACATTAAACACGCTGTCGTAATACATGTCTTCAAGAGATCGGTACGTTAAAACGTACCCCGTTGTTTGGCCCGACTGAATAGCAAGCGCTGCGCCGCCTGTTCCTAAGTTGTAGGTAAAAGTATCGTCGCTTGCGGCAGGAACAATAGAGCCAAGCCCAGATGTTGGTGGCGTGTAGGTAAATGAACGAACGCAATTATCATGCCCACTCGAGAACGTTGCTTGATCTGCTTGAGGAATTGCAGCCAAGATAAATTTTGTATTCACATCTTTTTGAGCAACAACAAAATTTACAATACGCGAGGCAGCAGGAGAAGTTGCCTTATCTTTTATATCTGCATCTGTATTCTCTGCAACCAAGTGTCCCTCGGTAAAACAATACATATGTTTGCCACCTGTTGAAGGAGAATTACCCCTTTCGGTATGAGGAACAACCAACAGCGATGAGCCGTACATCCCCATAGTCCAAATAGGCGAATTATATAAACTCGAAACCAATGTTGATGATGTCATTGGCAGGTCTGAAATAGGAGCCCCTAACGTAGAAGAAGCATAAATTTTTAAAGTATCTGCCCCAGCATTCACTAAAGATGTACCCGCATACAACCTACGCAAAGCTCCATCAACCACCCCAAGCTGACGCGAACGCCACATAGTTGTTAGATCAGCTAAGTCTAAACCCGTAGTGGAAACGCTCGAGAATGAGCGCTGAGGAACGGTGGTAAATGAAGGAAATGTTGTTTCATTACGAGAAACAATTGAGTTGTTATCGCGAAGCGCAACAAGCTTTCTGCTGCCACTATCAATAATACCAAACGCTGCGATAGGACTGTTAAAACTCGAATCAACAATTTTTTTCCACGGAGTCCAATACAAAAGTTTAGAGTTTTCACCCGGCGTAATGGTGCTGTTGGTAACATCAGCATTTTCATGATACACAGCAGCCGTTGAAGCAAAAATACATTCGGCACCAGAATCATCAGCAACCGAAACATACACTGTTAAGCCAGAAATTTGGATATCCGTTACAGGGGTTGTTGGAGAAACAGGAAGCGGCCCTGCACCAACGGTACGAGCAGCAATAATAGATGAGCTTCCCAAGCCCGCAGTAAGAGCTGCAATATCATTGCGTTGGTCGAGCCATGAATTATCGTGAGTGCTCACACCAGAGCCCGATGTTCCAGAAACAGAAGAATTAGTTTTTGTATCTACAGCACCCTGTGCAACAAGCGCAGGGTTATTACGGTTCACCAATGGTAATGCATAGAGTGAATTGTAAGCATTTGCATCCCTGCCACCATTAATAATTAAATATTTATTTTGAAGATTAGTTGTATCTGAAGGGTTTGCACAGAAGGTGCGAACTTTATGAACATACGGAATTAAGGATGATCCTGAGGCAGGAGCAGCAAGAAGTTCTGCGTTATTCAAGAGCTTAAGCACGGGAGATGCCGGCGTAGATTCATCAAGATACAGACACGCGATACCAACTTTAGTTTCGTTGGTACGCGTAAATGCACAATACAAACGCTTAAGAGCAGAATCCCACCACATGTCACGCAATTCACCAAACGAGCCCAGTGCAGATGCTGCTAACTTTGATCCTGAAAATTCTATAAACGTATTATTTTCAGGATCTATCGTAAACAATCTAAAGCATGCGCCCCCAACTGTCGCATTGAAGGTTGTATCACTTGCGCTGTTTGCAATTGCCACAACAAAAACAGGTTTATCAGCAGCAGCAACAGAGCCACTGGCTCGTTCTGCCATGCAAACCTTAAAAGGAATCGATGCTACGCCAGAATTATTATTAAATGTTGAATACGAGAAACTCGCAAAAGCATTTGGCGTTACATTGCATGCGTACATCAAAGAAACAGGTGCTGCACCCGCAGCATTAGCCATAATCGAAAGAAGCCACGGCGTTGGAGTTGTTCCCTGGTTAACCAGATTCATATCCCACACAGAACGCGTATCAAACCCCTCAGCATTGATAAATCCTCCAACAGTTAATCCTGCAGGAGTGTAATTATACGCATCAAGCCCCGTGATGGTAGAAAGCAAGAGCGTTGAATTTGCGTTAGGTGAAATTGAACCAAAAAATAATTCTTGTTGAGTTGCATCGTAAAATGCTGTTTTACGCATCTGCCATTGATACGGCAAACCATACACATTTGAAGAAATAGTAACGTCGGCTTTTAGAAGCCCAGAACCGAGAAACAACAGACAGAAAACTCTTAGCACCAAAGTGCGGAACATCAGATTAGCACGAGTCATATCAAACCCACTTTCTTCATTACATGGTCCCATACGATCTGTTGAATCTGAGCATCAGCACAAACGTCTAGAATCCAGGGCTCAACCTGCTCGACAGCTTAGTGAAAAAAACATGCACCGTAAATATTTGTTTTTAATTCTTTATCCTGCCTCTCGACAAAATAAAAAACCGGACAAATAACCGCATCTGTTCAAGTTTTTCTTATAAAAAAATCTTACAGATAAACGCAAACTTGACCATTAACAACAGCCATCATCGTTCCATCGAAGGGAATAAGAGCAACCTTGCCCACAACATCACCCGATGCTAGATCTAAACCACCAAATACAGGAGCTGAAGAACTTTCTAATGTCTTTGCTGTTTTGCTCAGCAATGCAGGCAACCTGTTAGCAAACCCTGCACAATAATTATTAAAACCCGCACTCGTAAGAATTTGTGTTGTCATACGATCCAGAGATGCAACCAATACAGCCGCCGATGGAAAGCCAACAAGCGCGCCTGTAGAATAGCTCAGCCCAACCGATGCTCGATAATGCTTAGCAACATCCGTTCGCGCATTAGATGCAAGACAATTAATTTCATACACCTGTGCAGCAGATGATGTTGGAACACCTGGAAATGCAACAGACAACGAAGCAATCGAGCCCAAGGAATGACCGTCAGCATCAACAATTTCAGCAAGACACAACAACGGAGCATCAGCTGCTGTATCATACCTCACAACATACAATCCACGCGTTGTTCCAACCGCAAAAACACCTTTCCCATGATACAACCGAGCAGCGTCCCACACACGCTCAGAAACATTTGAAGTTTCGGAAAATACAGAGAGCGTGCTTGTATTTAAATCCGCAGGAGATGATGCTTTAAACTTATTAGAATCTGTCGTAAATGCTGTAATTCCTCCCGCACC
>JBEITS010000034.1:0-9089 GCA_040374805.1 Campylobacterota bacterium
CACAAAGGGAAGTACATATGTCAAAAAGAGTAAGTCAACTCCTTCTTGCCTTAGCATTAGCTAGCGCAAACTTCGCAGTAACAGCATCAGGCACATACTTAACTGTTGTTCCTGGTAATTCAGAATTACGTTCCCTTGTTTCAGCTAAAACACTTGGCGAGCCCGCAGAAGATGCAAAAACATCTGAAGTAGCAGTTCGTTTGGTTTACAGCCGCACATGGGATTCAGCAAACCTTGGTAAATACTTTACCGGTATTGCTGACACAAACAATGCAGCTACCTTAAACAGTGCACCTGCAGCAGCAGACATTGATCAAACAAGAATTATCCGTTACTCAGACAACTCTGCAGTTGGTGACAACGCAGCGTCAACAGTAACCTTCTTGCCTCGCTCAACCCGTATGGCTCTTAACTTTAGCTTCTGCCAAGACCTTCAATCGGTTATGGAAGGCTCATGGTTTGACCTTAACGTTTCATTAGCTCGTGTAAAAAACGATCTTAATGCTGTAATCGCAGCTGGCGCAAAAACAAGCAACACTGCTGGTGACCTTGCTCAATTCTTGGGCGGAACAGCTGGAATGGCTACTGCAGCAGCTCAAGGGCTTCTTGCTGGTAAAATCGCTACAGCCGCAGCATCAACAGACGTAGCAGCTAACGGCCCAGAACAAGCAGCATTACGCCTTGGTTACAATTTCGTTCGCAACGACAACGGCACATTCGGTGCATTTGTTAGCGGCGTAGTTGGTCTTGGAACCCGTCCAACACTTGCAAACTTGTTTGAATCTGTTGTTGGCCACCGCAACATGGGCTTAGGCCTTGGCGTACAAGGCACCGTATCTTTGTCGAAAACCGAAGACTACGAAATGCAATTGAACATCAACGCAGCAGGACATTACATGTTTGCTCGTCAAGACTACCGTCTTGGTCAATTTGTAAGCCAAACAGGCGCAACAAACGTTAACTGGATGCACTACTACATGGGTAAAGATCTTACCTCTGGCGCATCGACTCCATTCGCACCTACAGCAAACTTCCTTAAACAAATGGTAAACGTAGCTCCTCGCTACAACGCCGACCTTGGCGCACAATTTGTTTACGTTGGTGACTGTGTAGACTTCGACCTTGGTTATGCAATGCACTACCAAGCAGCTGAACAAAACACTCTTGTTACAGCATGGAACGATGCAACCTACGTTATCGTTGGTTCAGCTTCTACCAACCTTACCCCTGGCACAGCAAATGCGTTGGGTGTTAAGGCTGCAAACCTTAGCTGGTCAGAAGAATCACAATTGCTCCACACACTTCATGGTGGCGTTGTGTACAACTGCAAAGACATGGAAAACCCAGTTCAACTTGGACTTGGTGGTTCGATTTCTCTTGCTAACGACCGCGCTCGCTCAGAAGAACACTGGTCAGCATTCGCTAAACTTGGCGTTGCTTTCTAAGCTGAACTTCTTAGTTCGTACGAGGCGCCTTAAAACGCTTCGAACAAAGCTCACAAAACAGGGTTGCCTCACGGCAGCCCTGTTTTGCTTTTACCCCCTAAACCTTCTAAAGCATTCCAGGCTACCCATACCTACTCGAACAATTTTTATATTCTTTTAACAGCACATTCTCGCATCCTCTTGCGTGCGCACATCAGATGTTTTTATACTCCGGCCACCTCCCCTCCACGCAAATGCTCTGAGGTTTTCTATGGCGTGTGCTAAAAACGCCGCACGACGCTTATTCTTCGTGTCTTTTATTTTTATCGCGGGCCCACTATTTTTTGCCGGAAATTGCACGGCTCTAGCCCATGGAACTGAAGTAATAAAACCATCCTTCTTTTTCTCACCACTTTCTTACTGTGGATTTCAGGCTTTGTACCAAGAAAAAAAAACGTCTAGCAGTGGGCTAAGGTTTTTTGCAGCACCGTATTATTCTAAAAATTTTTCGCGCCATCTTATCGCTGCAGGGCTCGGAGCATCGAACACCGCAAGTTTCACGGTTGCCCCAAAGTCCCTAACCGGAGATGTAGACAGCGATCACCTAATTGCTGTTCTCAGAAAAAACAATAACCCGTTGCTGCAAACTATCGACGAGACAACAACACGTCCCCATGCAACCATTACGTTCGATCCTGAACAACGAGAGCTTGGCGTACAATTAGTTGCCCACCAAGACTTGGACTTTCTCATTAACGGAATGTTTTACAAACTTGAAGCTTGCTTTGTACGACAAACAAGAAAACTCAATGCAACGTATTCGGCGGAATACACGAGCAAAATTTCTACAGCAGATATTATCTCCATCAATCAGTTCTTTTCTGGAGACACCCAAAGTATTTGCGAACCACTCCTTTCGCTTAAACTTGCTCAAAAAGAAATCACTAACCATGGAATTGAAAGCGTTCAAGCAACGCTGGGCTATAATATTTTTGATAAAAATGACTACCGCCTTGCAATTGTAGGCGCAGTTCAACTCCCTTGCGGACCAACTCACAACCTTGAATATTTATTTAGTCCCAATATTGGGCTCAAACATTTACAATTTGGTATCGGCTGGAATGGATACCTAAAAATTGCCGGAAACGAGACTACTGCATGGTTTTTATCGAACAATGCAATGATCGGCTATAGTTTTCCTGCTCATGAACCGCGCATCCCAACTATCAAAAATTTGCCGTGGGGACATTACCAGCAGATGCTGGCACAAAATACCCCTGCCTACACAACATCAACCCCTGGCGCCGATATTTTGCCACACAGCATCAACGTAAAACAGGGAATCTCGCTTCAAGACACCTTTATTTTGGGATATAAACACGAAAACACACGCCTTGAGATTGGTTTTTCTGGTGGATACCGTGAAGGAGAACATAATGTTACCTCTGCTCCCTGGGCCGATAATGGCGTTGCAATCGCAAATCGTTACATTAATCCATACAATTTTACGGGGGCAACCAACAACGCAACCCCACCCGCATTCACCGTTAATGGGCTCATGTTCCCCGCAACAACAGGAAGATTATTAGAATCTCGCCCAACAGCCGGCTTTAACATTGGCACAGATATTAATGGAAACCCAATCCCTATGATTCCTGTCACAACAGGTGCTTGGGCACAAAATATGGCAACTAAAATCATCAACAAGGCAGATCTTGAACTCAACCTGCCAACACTTTTCAGTTATCAAGCCTTTGTAAGCGCGGCGAAGACTTTCTGCGTATTTAATGTTGATGGAACATTAAATATCGGAGGACACATTACTTTTGGTGAGCCCTCTGAACTTGTAATACGCAACTATCAACTATGGATTGGGCTTGGAATCAGCTTCTAAATTTTAAAGTATTGCGGCCACCAATACATCATCGATAGACTTTAAGCGCGCGATCTAAGACCTTTTGCGTGAAAGTGAAGTGCTACATGTTGAGCCTCACACGCACATTTTTTTATGTAAGTTTACTGGCAATCCAGGTTTCACTCTTTGGACCAATAACACCAACAGCCACAATTCCAGGAATGGAGAGCGATGGAGTTCCCTCTCGAGCGGCTTCACCTTTTGGCACACCCACACTTGATGCAGCTACCGCTACATTTACACAACTTCAACAGGCGCTCAAAGTACAAACCGAAAAAGCTGCAGCACTCAACGAACAGCTACGTTTGTTAGAAGCTAATCAAACTAAAATTGGCACACTCAATACAGATTTAAGCGCACAGAACGTTCAACTCTCCAAAGAAAAAGCTGAACTTGCGGCTCAAATTGCAACACTTCAAGAATCGCTCAAAAGCGCACAAGCAACTCTGGCCGCTAAACCCGATGATACCGTTGTTGCAGAACTTGCTCAAACCAAGACCGCACTTGCAGAAACAAAAAGCAATCTTGAAAAAACAACTACGGCTTTAGATGAAAAAACAAAAGCTGAAGATGCGCGTAAAGCAGAAATGGAAGAATTAAGGCGCGAAAACGAAGCATTTAAAACACAGCAGACCCGTCAACAAGAAGCTCTGAGCGATCAAGATGCCAAAGCATTACAAATCGGCCAACAACAATGGCTTAGGGTTGAACAACAACTTATTGCCGCACTTGCAGAACCGATTGCTGGCATGGCAAGAACAACAAACGGCCTTAGACAAGTTATCTCTGATATATCTAAAAAATTAAGTGGACAACGCGTTTCGCTACAACAACTTGCCGCAGCACGAACACAAAATGAAGCGCTGCAAAAACAAATTACGGCATTGAGTGGCGCATCTGCAGCTGTTGCTGAGGCAACTAAAGAAAAAGACGACATTTCAGCTCAATTAAAAGAAGCACTAAGCCAAAGCAATCAACATAAGGCCCTCATAGCTGAACTTGAAGCAAATCTTGCAAACGCACATGATGAAATTAAAATCTCAAAAAAGACCCTCAAAAAAATGAAAACATCTGCCAAAGCGCCAGCTCAGCAACTCCAAGTCAAGCTTGCTCTCTTACAGCAGCTCTTCGAGAATGGCTTAGCGCAACTCACAACACAAGTTGGAGCTACAGGAAGAAGTGTCAACGCACTTCAAGCACACGTACAAAACTCACTTGATATCACCGCAAGACTTACTGCATTCGATCGTGCATTAAAAAAACTCTTTGCTGATCTTACAGGATATTTTGGGCATGTTACCGAAAGCCTCAAAACAACCGGAGGCTCTCCTAGCCGAGAAACTGAAGAAAACGAACGCACTATTGCGGCACTGAAAGACGAAGTAACATCTCTCACTCAACAATATAGTTCGCTTTCTACATCTGCAAATGCACAAATTGCAGCCCTGCAAGCTCATGTAGACGCAGCTAGAAATTCTAGCCCATCATCTAACCCAGATATTCAGCGCCTACAAGCACAAATAGATGCGCAAAGAGAACGTGAACTGCAACAACAATTGATTGATGCCAAACTTGACCGCGCGCAGCTTGCCTCACGAGTAGATTTACTCTCTTCCACACAGCAACAAGGACAACTCACACAAGGTGCCTTGGGAAGCCTGCGTGATAGCATTCAGCAAAATACTTTTGCCGACATAACAACACGCCAAACAGATGCAGCCATGAGCGCAGCTCAAGCAGCCTCAAGCGATGCTAAACTTGCTGTAGCACAAAGTGCTGCTCAACAAGCAATCGTCTCCGCAACAGGGGCAGCTGTTTCGGCAAATACAGCAAATTCCACAACGCTAAGCACTGCAATTGCTTCAGCCGCACGAGGAATTGGGCAACAACCTCTTGGCCAAGTCATGGCCAGCTATCCTGGCCAATCGCAAACAATGTTTGGATCAACTCCCCAATACGGTCAAATGGTGCCCGGCAGCCAAATGATGGGTCAAATGCTTCCCGGAGTTCCCGTTCAAGGACAACAACTCGTTCAACAATTCGGATTACTAGCTCAAGCTCCTCGCCCTGCCACCTCGCAAGATTTACAAACAAAAATGCAATTGGTTGTCCAAAATTATGGAAGATATAAACAACAATATTTGCAAGCAGTTCAGTTGATCCAAGGAACTTCAATCAGCATGGAAGTACGCAATAGAATTGATGATGAGCTACAAAAAGCTATCAAACTTGAAGCGTGGTATTTGTATCAATATGGACTCTACGGTGGACAGTCGGCCCGCATGGATGCCGTACAAAAAATTCAAGAGCTCATCACAGACATCGAAATACCACTCAAAAACTACGAAACAAACACACTTGCTCCTCTCAAATTTTCTACTCCACCAGATGATGTTATTCAGCTGCTTAATGGCTATTTAAGCAATTTAGGATCTGCACCCTCGGGGATGATGGGCCAGCAATTGGCACTACCTATGTATTAAAGCAACATTCTTCGATCATAATGGCTCGAAACAAATGTTCAGGATCGTTTCCAATTCTTGCTTTTAACAAAAGAAGAAGGATAGCCTTGTGCTGTTCGCCTACGGCCTTTACCATCTCTTCCGTGATATCCAGAGGAACGCTATGAACCGTTTCGGACTGTGTCTGTTTACCGCACTTCTTTCCTGCTCTGCTGCACTTGTTGCAGGAGCAAAAGAAAACATTGCTAAAAATCTTTCTCAAGCAACAGAACAAGACAACACCAATTACAGACAAAAATACGCCCAAGTAAAATCAGAATTTGATGATGTCCGCAAAGCACGCGATTACGCAGATTATTCTTTGAGCTGCCAAGCCCAAAAACTTGCTCATGTCATTGCTTTTAACGACTTTCATAAAAAAGCACTCGAAAAACGCACCAATGAGCTCGCCCAGAAAAGCGATACTCAAAACAAAATGATTGAAGAGAAAAACAAACAAGTCTCTCTTTTGTTTAGCGAAATAGGCACCATTAGATCAATGTTGAACGACTCCCTTTCTGCGCGCAACAGACTGGAAAAAGCATATTTAACACTCGATAAAAAATTCCAAACAACGCAACAAAACTTCTTAACCAAGAACAAACAGCTTAAAGATAAAATTATTGAAGCCGATGTTACGCGCCAAGTAAGCCTGATGGGAGAAAGCAAAGCGGCTCAACAAGTTGCTCTTTTAACCCAAGCGCTCAAAGACAATGAAAAGTTCTACACCGAAGATGTTAACAAAATTTTTGATGAGCTCGCGCATGAACTAGAAACAACACGCAGCCAATTAGCGCTTGCAACAGATGCTTGTTATGAAACAGAACATGAAGCAAATATGCTCAGGCAACAGCTTGAAATGACTCAAAAAGTTCTCTCGAAACAAGGTCTCTCGGCAAAAACCGAAAAAGACCTCAAAGAGATTCAACTTGCTATCAATAAACTGGGCAAACAAACAACAACAGGTCAGTCATCGTACCACCAACAACTCTCACAAGCTCTCGACCAAATCCAAAAACTCGACCGAAAACTCGATAAAACAGAACAAGAGCTCGCCAAAAGCGCGCTTGAGCTCCAACACAAAATTGCAACTGAAGGCAAAAGCCAGCAAGAAATTAAAATGCTGAGCTCAGAGCTCTCACGCATGAAACGTGAATATCAATCAACGCTTGCTCAAACTCATTTAGAATCAACACGAACCATGCAATCACTTGAATCTGAACTTAATAAAACCAAGCACAGCTTTGAACGCGCTCGCAAAACATTAGAAGCTAAAGATCTTGCGTTTGGCATGCTCGAAAAGCACTGCAAAGATCTTCAAACGGTTCTCAACAAAGAACAAAGTGCCCAAAAAACACTTGTTGAAAACCTACATGCAAAAGAAGCCCTTCTTAAAACAACACAAGCTAAACTTGCTCGCAGCGAACAGTCGGAGCGCACCCTACGCAACCTTACAAAACATGCTCAAGCTGAGCTTGCCCAAGAGATGGCAACCACCCAAGCACTTGGCGAGAAATTACAAAGCGTAAGCCAAAAACTTGCATCCACCGAGATGGCAAAAAACTCGCTTCTTAAACAAACTCAAGAGCTCTCATTGCAAGCAACAGAACTTGGCTCCAAACTTCAAGAAAGCGAACGCCAAGCATTTGCTCTCAAAACAGAGCGCGATGTTTACATGTCTGAACGACATGCGTTTGCACACGCAGCAGAACGATTGGCTATGGAACGCGATGCTTTTGCAGACAAGCTTGATACGGTTGTAAAAACAGTTTCAACAGCTCACTACAAAGCAAAACGCGGCATTAACGATCAATTCCCAAATGGTGTTGCAATCGTCTAAAAACACACAGCCTTAGATCTAATACTTTCCCCTGAAGTCACTATTCTCTGACTTCAGGGGAAATTGTTTTACGCCATATGTGTTGAAGAACATCTTGGCAGAACGTTAGCCTGGTAGTGCCATGTATGCGGCGCTGATATGAAACGTATTTTGTATGCAAATATACTCAAAAAAAGTTCTAAGATTTGCACTGTTTTTGATGATTCTGAATATTCCACAGCCACTTTTGGGTGCTCGGCTTGCATTCTCTACCCCTAAAGTTCTTGCGTCAGCCATTGCATGTTTTATTGTAGGTGCACTTGTGCAAGGAGGCATCGACAATCACCGCGCCCTCAATGTTCCTCGCTCTTCTATGTGGGACGATACAAAGTGGTATAAGCCTACCCCAGGTGAGCGGGTTCAATTCTTTTGTAATGGATTTTTTGACGTTACAGAAAATGCGCGTCGCAAACAAGATGAAATAAAATCTATTTTTGGCTATGGCTCAGCCCAGAACGAAAAAAGAAAGAACTCTCTTTGGAAGCGTTTGAAGGTAATTGCACACAAGATGAGAGATTTTGCAAAAAATAATAAGCCACTGGAATATGGCACATTGCTGGCAATCGCAATTTTAACGCTTCATATCTTAGACCGTTGCGGAAAGTTTGATTCCCCAGCTTCATCGGCCCAGCCCCAAGGGCCGGAGGAAGATGTTGCTGGCGCAGCTTCGGGGAGCGGCTCTTTTTCTGCAGCACCGCGCCCCACAATGACCTCCACAGGAACATCGCCACAACCAACAAGCAGTACGCCCGAAGAGCAGCAATCTCTGCTGAGATCAATCGCTGCGCGATTGCATGCTGCAGTTCAACCTCCACCCCGCACAGAGCAGCAAGCCGCAGCCCCTGCGCAACCGAGAGCTGAAACTCAGAGCCGGCAGCAACATTCAGCGCAAGGCCACAGAGCGCCGCCAGCGCAAGCTCGCCAATCATCAACTCCAGGGCCGCAACCGCAATCCAGCTTTAGACAAACAGCTTCATCATCGAGTTCTTCAAGTTACGGAGGTCAGCAGCAGAGAGGTGGATTTGCAGAAGGAGTCAGCGATCTATGGAATTGGCTATGTGATGCAGTTTCTGGCTCTATATCGAAGAGCTCAAATAAATTTGGCACATTCATGAGTCATGCTAGCGTATTTATGTATAAAATTCTAAGCAAATTTGCCTGGTGGGGTTAATTGGATTTAGCCAAAACTTATGCTGTTAAAAGCATTTGTAGCCTTGTTAGTGAAAGATCAGATGTTCCTGAAGCGCATGTGAGGGTTATGGCATCATCTAGCATTTTTGCTTTTGCGTAGTTGCTTACAATAAAAATATTGTCTTTTTGCTCGCGCTTAAGTCCTTTCATGAATTCGGTGATCTCTTTTTGTGGTGCGG